>CASBQM010000689.1 GCA_949127645.1 Synechococcales cyanobacterium PMM_0036 | reverse complement strand
CTTGCTCGTAGGCATCTATAATTCTTTGGCGCAAATCAACTGAATACGCTTTCATAAATGAGTAGCCCTACCATTATCAGTGTCTTTTAGTGTATCGTATTGAGTCGAAAACCGCTATATCATCTCATACCGCACCCGTCTAAACGCCCTAAAATAGTCATCAGGGTCAGCAATTACCGAGGTAATGTTAACGGGAAATTTTGAATAATCTGGTTGTGATGCGCTCGATAAAATAACCACACATCCCCAGTGTGCTGACAAAATCTGTAACGCCTCCATTACCGGGTTTAGGACATTCGTTGGAATGGTGTGAGTTTCATCTATAAAAATCACCGAGTTAACGACACTAGGAAGCTTCCGGCAACGGCGAGGAGAACTTTCAAACAGGCTCTCAAAAAACTGCACAGCCGTAGTCGCCACGACTGGGTGTAGCCACCGCTCTCCCGCTATTTTGTGTTCATAAGCTTCAGATTTAGGATCGAAATTAGAGTGATGCTCTAAGACATTTTCACGTCCTAATACCTTCGCTAGAATTGAAGCATTCTGCTCTAAAATAGAGATGAATGGAGCAACGTAAATCACTCGGTCTTTGTTCAATCGACCTGCAATATCAAGGGCAAGCTGAGCGCCTGAAAGAGTTTTTCCGCAACCGCACGGTGCAGTTAGGTCAAAGATACCTCCCCCATTTTGTAGCACAACCTTTTGAGCAAATTGGCGGCACTCCTCATAGAAGCGCTTTCGAGCCAAGTTCACGGGCGAAGTTCCAGAGAATTCAGCAACATAGCTTGCTAATTTGTCCCGTAGAACAGCGATCTCCGCAAACTTGGTACTCGGTAAAGTGCCCTCGAATTGAGCTACGTCAGCCCGATCGCCGTCAATCAATGCTCCAAACAAAATGCGGATCAGCATTGAGAGTTGAGAACCACTTTCGCCGTAGGTAGCCAACACTTGATCAGGCGTTACATTCAAAGTTGAAGGGAGAAATTCAGAGGGTGTTTGAGCAATCGCAGCCTCAATCTCATCGCTATAGGCTTTTAGAACCCCTTCAAGTTGGCTAAAGTCATACAACCCGCGATGATGTCCTGCAACACACAGGGCAATCATATTTCCCAATGCCCCCAACTGCTTAGCCGCCCAAAAAGCACCAGCCTGAGCATGACCCGGATGATTAGAAGGAGAGGCTCCAGATGCGATCGCGTTGATCCATTTCTGCCATTGAGGATTGTACTTGCCAATATCATGTAATAGTCCAGCCACTTGCCCCAGTTTAGACAGAATTGAAGGAAGCCTCGCTGACGTCCTCTCACCTACAGCCTGCAAGTGAGAGGGCAGAAATTGTCCTGGGCGGGCAATGGGTTGATTCATACCAAAACATCTCTTAACCGTGTCATCGTTACTCCCTTGGGCGCCTCAGCAATCGTGATTACATAGTCCTCGATCGAACGGGGAGACTCAACGTCAAGCTTTAGATTCACGCTCAACGTAGCCTGTAAATCCTCGGTACGCGCACTACCAAATTTGCTTTCGTGAGTATACACAAGGACATCGCGCAAAATCATTCGCCCTCGCATTGTGGAAGGAGTAAGTTCAAGGTGAAGCGCCAATGCTTTCCAGAATTTCTCTAGATCTTCAGCACTGATAGGATTACCCTGAGCCTTGGCAAGAGCAGCACTATAAGTTCCCATCGTGGTGTAGAGCGCATAGGGCACGCGAAACTGAGCACCCATATTTTGATTGAGTCCCTCTTGCTGGGTTTCTTCGCTTCCCTTAATTTCCTCATTTTCTTTAGTTTTCTTAGTTTTCTTAACCGCCCTAGCGCAACGGGTAATCCCATCCCGGCGAATTTCAATCGGACTTACAGAACGGGCAGTGTCAATTTGAATAGCCCCTGTTATTTGCCCACCATTGCCAATTTTTGTAATTTGAGTCAGCACTGCACCAAACAAGCGAACATCAATAAAACGCTCAAAAATCAGTTGTCGTGCTGATTTAGCTACTGAATTTCTCTCTTTACCCTTTGCCTTCTCAGCATCCTTGATGGCAGCAATTTGGGGCACGTCAAGCGTTGTGCCACTGGCAATGTAAAGGGACTCGTTAAATAACAACGCTAGCGAGTCGCGGATGCGCCGTTTGATACAACCCGGAGAAACAATGCCCCTCATATCGATTGGGTCCTGCCGAGGTTCGCCCCCATTATCAGGATCGCCGTTGGGATTACCATCAGTCACATCAAAAATCATTACAAAGTCGTGACGAACATCGGGGTTTAAAATAGCTGCGAGAGACTGAGTTTCCATGTTTGAGGTTTGATAGATCAGGTTATTAATCATCGTGTTACGGAAGGATTTCAACTCTTCGATTTTTCGATCGCCACTCGAACCGCGTAAGATTCAGCTTGATATCCAGCGAGAAATAGCTGCTTCTCTGTAATCGTGAAGGTTTTAGGCAGCGTAAACAGCGCATCCTCCTCTAGGTTGTAGAGTTCAGTAATTCGTTGAACTTGAAAGTCGTAGTTTCTAGCAACCTTTGAGTAGCTGGGAATCAGCGCCATTGCTCGTGTGAGGGCGATCGCTGGCATTGACAAGAATGTGTTGTACAACCTATCAATATTCGTTTTTCCCCCATACCAACCGTCAATCCGATTGTGGGATAAGCGCTCAAGTGTGCTGTAGAGTTGTCCGGCACGGTAGGCGCGTGTTTCTGGTAGCGAGAGTGTGCTAAGGTTCATCGTTTTTGTATAGATCAATAAGTTAAGTAGCGCAAAGTGAACTCGATTTGGAGGGGTCAGCATCACTCTTTGCAGCAACCGGGCGCTGAAAGACATAGGCAGAGATATTCCATCGATCGCATGGCAGACCAAAGCATCTAAATCCGCATTCAGAGCATCCTTCGCCCCTCTGGGTTGTAAACATTTTGCTAACAGCCATACCCCATAGGCTTTTCCACCTTGCGCCAGTTGACGTTCGATGAACTGAGTCGCGTTATTCATGACACTGCCAACTGTTCGATCGGTGATTGCATCCAAAAAGGGTCGCCCTTTGCTAGGTCTAGCCCGAATCAGATAAAAAGCAGTCGTATCCATTTGCTGAGGAGATAGCCCAGTTTTGAAGATGCTAGACAGATAAGCTTTCACGTCGGCAGGTTGAGCGGGGGCATCCTCAGCAGCCAGCAATTTAGATATCATTGCAGAGCGAGCCGGAATGCCTTCACACCAGTAAAGGTAGTTAGATTCATCGCAGCGAAAGCAGTTGTCTGGCGATGCCAAAAGTGCTGACAGCATTGTGTTTACAGCACTATAAGCTTTGACAGAAAGTTTTGCATAGGAGATATCGCTGCTACGATCCAGTTTTGCCCCATAGCTGCGCGTAGAGTGATTATGCGCTGATGTGAGCACAAGGGCTTTGCCGCTTAAAAACTTCATCCCTCTAAAGTTTGCGGTCAGGATTTCATCCACACCCGTGATGGCACATTGTCCAGGTCTAGTGCTTGGAGATGCCCCATAAATTTCCCAAAACTCCTGAATATTGGAGTAGTCATGAACATAGATGGGACTAGTTTCATACAGGAAGACTGCGCGTGATTTTGCTGGAACTGAAGATGCCCCAGATTTCTCTATGATTAGCCATGTTGCCATATCAGGATACTCAGAGATAAAGACCTCTGACCCTAATTCAGCAAACTTAAGGATGGCAGCGATCGCAGGTTCGGCAGTTTGATTAAATGCCGCCTGATGTAGCTCCACAAAAGCTTTTTGACATTTTTCACCATTGGCTCCTAGACCAAACAGATATTCGGCGTTTTCAGACGCTACGAGGCTATTGCCAAGGATGTTGCGATTAGAAGAGTCTGGCACTACTAATTTGTTCTTTTTTTTGTCTAAAGTCTCGACAGAAAGTGCTTTACCATCAATGTTTAATGTAATGACGAAAAAAATCGTTAGTCTGTTATAACCTTCTGGCCACAATAACAAACCATGATTCAATTTAGATAAATTATATAGTTCTCTCAGCATTGCTAAAACGTCTCATATTCATAGTTTGGAACGGTGATCACGCTATTCTTAGCAATCGCTCTAAATTGATTAAAATGAGGGTCAATTCCAACTAATTGACCCTTCTGCGTAGGAGATACAGCCGTGTACTTGGATTGAAGGTTGAGCTGCGGTTGGAAGTACCAGGGCATATACCCAAAATCTTTGTTAATCAACACTTCTGGCTCCCGCCCGTCATCCCATTGCACTGTTGCAAAGTGTTCACAAGTCCCCATTACAGGCTGCTTAAAAAACTTTCCTCGATCGATCCGATCTTTGAATACTCCTAAATGTTTATTAGGATTGCCATCAAGCGCGACAATTTCTGCTCTAATTCGATAGCATACGTTTCGTAATTCTGTACAGCGGCGCTGCATCCTCGCACCTTGAATATCGATACTCTCTTCACTAGGACGAGCAATGTGGTTATAGGCAATTGGCACAATTTTAATAGGAGACATGATGGTAATTGTTTGGATTCGCCATCAAAACTCAGGCTTCCAATAGATAGCACTGAGAATGCCAACTGCTGCGGTAGGAGGGATCAGTAGATAGGTTTGGGGATCAGCTTTCAATTCAGGTCGAGTAAATCGGGCACCTTTGCCCATAATCAAAATTTCTCTCATATCTCCAATTAGTTCGCATAGTAAATGACAGTGTGAAATCGGTGCTAAAAACCAACGCGGCTACCGACGTTGCTGGAAATGACCCAACGCTGTCTCCGCTATAGCCTGATGTCAGGGGCAATATTGACGCTGTTACTGCCCTCTCGCGTCGATACTGAAAGCCCGGCGCGATGAGCTTAGCGTCGGTTTTGGCACTTTGTAAAACTCGCCACAATCGTTGCACTTTCGCTTGATCTCCGTCTTCAAAGGGCGATCTTGCTTGGTGTGAGCAGAGCCACAATGAGGACAAGTCAGAGGATCAGAGGCTAACCCCAGAGCCACCTGATTCTCATGGGGAGCGGTGATCCTGGCTCCATTGGGAAAGCTGATGCCCTCTAGCTTGTCTGCGTAATGGCTGTACGGGGGAATCTGAAGGAAGAATGGCTCATCTGTAGCAGGACTGACGACTAGGGCAACTCGATAGGCATGGCGATCGACCACCTTTGTTCCGGGCTTAGGGCGAGGGGAGAGTCCTGCCGCTTCATTCAGTTGGCGACAAAGAGCTTCGAGTTCGGCTAGCTTTGGCAATAGGCCAGACTGCTTCTTTTGAAGCCATGCCTTTGCAGCCTGGGCGGTGAAAACTTGAGTGGCATTCTGGAAATCTTCTTCCATCAGCTTTTTAGCGTTGTCGGTTTTGGCTGCTCCAGAAACGCCGCTGACGTTGCCACCTTGACCAGCAGTAATGAAGCCCATTTGAGCGTGATCTGAGATCTGGTAGTAATCCTTGATCACCGTGCCCAAATCTGCAAATTCCCGTGCCAGTCGGTTAATCTCATCGGCGCAAACGATGAGAAATTTGTACTTTTGACTCAGGTTCTTGTTTCGCTCGTTTAGCTCCCTATGGGCTTTTTGAAGCTGGGCGATCGCTTCTTGAGTCACGTCTGTGCCGGGATGAACTAATCCAGGGATGCTAAACCAGTCTTTGGGTGAACCGGGAACGGGGTTAATCAGCCAGAGTTCCGCTTGATTCTGCTTGGCTAATGCCACGGCGATCAGTTCCATCAAGGGAGATTTGCCGCCTGTTGATCCTGCAACGACTCGGACGCGGGGGACAAACTTATCGCGGATGACGTTTTCAAATTCACTGGCAGGGAAGCAGCCCAAGGCTCTAAAGGCATCTTCACTGCTGGCAGACCCCGCAGCAACGAGATCGGTTGCCGTTGCTGCTGTGATGGGTTTGCCGTTTGAGCCGATCGCTCCCCCTCCACCCGTCGCTAATGGGGGAGCGGTGACGATATCGACGCTGACAATGAAGTTGCGCGTATCTAGGGCAAAGTCAAGCGGGGCATAGCTTAGACCCATCAGTCCTGGTTCTGCCGTGCGCTTGTCAAACTCTTCTGCGGTGAGCTTGGTGAAGTCATGGGTGCGATCGCATTTGAAGCGGAGTCTAAATCCTGTGGGAATCGAGAGGGCTTCAACGGCATCCAGAATCACTTCATAGGCGGCAAAGTGTTGAACGATGCGGTTGCCTGTCGCATCGATGGCGGTAGTTCCAGGGAAAAGTCTAGGGGCTTGCAGTTGGGCATTGGCACTTTGTAATGCCTCTAATCGTTGGGCGGCAAGTTGGAGTTGCAGTTGTAGGGAGGTGGCGGATTCAGTGAACGCTGACCTTGTTCCCGGCATAATCTCTTCATCCCAGGTTTTGATCTCAATGGCAAACTCTGATAATTGCTGCTCTCTTTGCCCCAAGAGGGTTTGCAGTTCTCCTAGATCTTCTTGATAGCCGTCTTTGATGGATTGAAGCTGCTCTAAATGGGCAGTGTCGATCTCAACTAGCTCCTCTTTGCGCTTGCTAATGTACATGTCTGCGTTGCGACGGGCAATCCGATTGGCTTTTGCCTTCACCGCTTGGTGCAGCCGTTCATTGAAGTCAGACTGGAGCTGTTCTAGCTGAGCTTTTAATTTCAGCGCTGTATCTCTGCTGTCGTGAGCCGCAAGCTGCCATTGTTTCGCCTGTTTCTCGATCGCGATAACCTTGTTACCCGCTTCACTCAGCTCAAACTCATGCTTGGAGGCAGCGTCTTGGAGCTGTTCACAGATCATGACCAGGGCGGCGGCATCTTCGTATTCTTTGTCTAGCTTGGTTTTAAGGGATTTCACCTCTCCTTTGAGCTGAAGAATTTCACGCTGTAGCACTCCGGTTCTGTCGTTGATGGCGCAGAGCGATAGAGTTGCAACGGCGGCAGTGACAGATCCTCCTAGACTAGCCAGGGCAATATTGCGGAATCCACTGGGATTCGTGTAGGAGATGCCAATCAGGAGAGCTAGGGTGGCGATCGCACTACCACCCAGCAACTCAAGTTTCAATCGCATGGAGTTCTGCATCGTTTTAGGCTTCCACGGGTAGGTAAGGGCGTGATTTATCCCGCATCTCTTTAATCCGGTTGTCGAGCTCATCTAACCGTGATTGCCAGACTTCACCTTGTTTAGCACCCAGAGCTTGAGTGCCTTGAACATCCTGCTGGAGGTTGCCGAGTTTGGCTTGCTCTAACTGGGTGCGGGTTTGCTGCTGGCTCAGCTTCACGCCTTCAGTCGTCATTGCCTCTAACCCAATCTGGTAGCTGATCAGCTGCTTGCCTAACTTGGTGAAGTCTGTGGCAGTGGCAACGATATCGGTCGCTAGGGCAACGTTGTCTCGCAGGGTGGCAACACTGTTGCGCTTTTCGTGGATGGAGAGTTTAGCTTCTTCTCTGGCTTCATCTGTTTGGCGCTGAAGCGCAGATGAGTCACTGAACCAGTCGGTGGGCAGCATGGACTGGAAATCGGGGGCGCTCAATCCAATCTCTACAGGCAGGTTCAGGATGGAGCTGCCTCTATTAAAGGTTGGGGTTGAGACGGTGGGAGTT
>CASBQM010000688.1 GCA_949127645.1 Synechococcales cyanobacterium PMM_0036 | reverse complement strand
CTCAAGATGATTTGGCAACCCTACAGCGATTGCAGGGAGAGTACGCGGCTGAATTAGCCACCCTGCGAGGACGGGTCGATGCCCTGGAGACGCAGACAGCTTCGCTGGAAGCCCATCAATTCTCTACAACAACGACACTGGAAGGAGAAGCAATTTTCTCTGTGGCTAACGTGTTTGGCGCTGAAGCAGGAAAACAAAACAATACGGTGTTTCAAGATCGCGTCCATCTTGACCTCAACACTAGCTTCACGGGAAGCGATCGCCTCACGGCTGAACTGGAAGCAGGTAACATCGGCTCTTTCCAAACGCCAGATTCTAATTTTGGGAGTCAAACTGACTTCTCTTATGCTGCCGATACTGATAATAAAGTCACCCTAGGTCAGCTAGAGTACGTTTTTCCCCTTAGCGACACTATTCAGATTACAGCAGAAGGAACAGGCGGCTCTATTAACGATATTCTCAACACTATCAGCCCCGTCTATGATGAGGGGCAAGGTAGTTTATCCTACTTTGACTACAATCCCATCTACGACATTGGCGGACAAAGTACGGGAGTTGGGGCAAGTTTCCAACTCAACGATGCCTTTAATGTTACCTTAGGCTATTTGGCTGGAGAAGCTAATAGTTCTGCTCCAGGTTCAGGATTATTTAACGGTAGCTATGCGGCTTTCGGTCAACTAACCGTAACTCCTGCTAACTTTCCCTTAACGCTGGGGCTGACCTATGTCAATGGCTACACCCAAGATCCAGCAACCGTTTCCAATGCTTACGGGCTGGAGGCAAACTATGAACTGGGCAAAGCGATCGAGATTGGTGGCTGGGTTGGGTATATTGACGATCGCATCATGAGCGATCCGGCAGCGATGGGAGATGGACAAACCTGGACATACGCAGGAACAATTTTATTCCATGATGTGGGTCACGAAGGGAATGATTTAGGTTTAATTGTAGGGATGCCACCGCAACAGGCTGAGTTCAAATTTTCTAATCCTAGTGTTGCGGGCGTGAGCAGTCAGCGAGAAGATGCTGCTTTACAGGTTGAGGCTTTCTATAAATACCAGCTCAATGACAATATTTCGATCACGCCTGGAGTAATCTGGCTAATTAATCCAGGTAACAGCAACAGCAACAGCGATATTGTTGTCGGTGCCATTCGAACAACTTTTAGCTTCTAAATAATTTGTTTCTAAATCTTTCCAAGTTCTTGACTTTCGTTCTGTAAGCTACGGGTAGCAAAGGTTTACGCGAGCTGTCTGTAGGAAAGCATCTGTGGAAAACATCTTTGGGGAAATGTATGTAATGAAAGCTTTTGCACAATTTATGATGTCGATCGGCTCAATAGGTTCTTTAGATACAAGTTCGCTGACTCAGATTTTGCTGCTAAATAGTGATGACGATTTTGGGTCTGAAGCATCTGATTTAGGACAGATGTTAAGCCTAGTTCAGAGTCAAGAAACAATTCAAAAATTTGGGGGCAGGTTAGAAAATTGGACAGTTGCCGCCGAAATGGAACACGAAGATGGTAGTTTTACCTATCAGTTTGTACGTTTTTAAGTAGGGTTTTACTAATCGTCGCTATTCAAGAAATCAAAAAGGAAAAAGATTATGCAGAAGATATTAAACAGGGTTCCAGAAATTACAATCTACTTCTGGATTATCAAGATTTTGGCAACTACAGTGGGTGAGACTGCGGCTGATTACTTGTCAGCAACATTGAACCTCGGCTTAGGCACGACCTCTTATATCATGGGTAGCTTGCTACTTATTGCGCTATTCAATCAGTTTAGGCTCAAACGCTATGTTCCAGTAAGTTACTGGCTTGTGGTTGTTTTAACAAGTATTGTTGGCACACTCATTACTGATAGATTGGTAGACGAGCTTGGAGTGAGTTTAGTCACGACTGCTATAGTATTTGGTCTTGCTTTGTCAGCCGTTTTTGTGATTTGGTATCTGCGCGAAAAGACATTAGCGATGCACTCTATTCATACAGCTCCAAGAGAGCTGTTCTACTGGGCAGCTATTCTATTGACCTTCGCCTTAGGCACTTCAGCCGGAGACCTTTTAGCAGAAACTTCAGGATTGGGTTATGCGATGTCGGCTTTAGTATTTGGCGCTTTCATTGCGATAATAGCAGCGGGTTATTACTATCTCCGAATGAATGGAGTTTTAGCATTTTGGATTGCCTATATTTTGACTCGCCCATTAGGAGCATCGATCGGCGATCTCCTCTCACAGCCGACTGAAAATGGCGGTTTAGGTTGGGGGACGATCGGCACAAGCATAGTTTTTCTGTGCGTAATCTTGAGTCTAGTAATTTATTTAAGCTTGAAGCAAAAGAGACCCGTCTTATCATCGATCGATCACCGAGATTAAATTTAGAAAACTGCAATGGCTAAGAGATTTGGCTTCAAACTTCGCAAACTGTCTAAAGAACGCAGACAGCAGGCAGCATTTGCTAATCTTAAGCAGTACCGCGATCAAATTCTCGGCTTGGCTTGGCAAGGCTTCCTTCAATATGGAGTTGGAGCCATTCATTTTCAGGAGACTGAAGACGATGGCACCATCAACTATATTCAGCGGCAGAACGTTAGCGATCCGGAGGTGCTACAAGTGATCGATCGCAACGATCCTCAGCTTTCGGCTGTTGTGCTTTACGATTACAACGGTTGGTACGATATTCTAACATTGTCTGGTTCTCGAAAGCCTCAAGAATGTTACGACGAGCTGCCAGCGCATCTAAAAAAGTAAGTATTCTTTGTTGGAAAAAACGGTTTCTCGCAGATCTTAATATTTTCTGAATAATCAAGAAATTTGTGACATAAATTGTTCACTTAAGTTTCTACTTTAGAGTCTGAACGCAGACATCTTCACCTTATAGACTGTTCACTTATCTTTCCAAGTTCTTGACATTTACACTTTATAGTGAGGCAGAAACTTAAAGCATAAGTAGTCTCCATGAATAAACAAGCTGCAATCAGTAAACTTCCCGAAATCACCCTGTATTTTTGGATTATGAAGATCTGCGCCACCACACTGGGTGAAACAGCAGGCGATCTATTATCCATGACTCTGAATGTTGGCTACGCGATTAGTTCTATCATCTTGATTAGTTTGTTCCTGATTTCTCTAGTCACCCAGCTAGTCTCAAAAAGCTATAATCCGATGCTCTACTGGACTGTCATTCTGACAACTAGCACCGCTGGTACCACAATGTCAGACTTTATAGATCGTACGTTGAAGCTGGGTTATGTCAACGGATCTATCATTCTTCTATCCCTATTAATTGCAGTCTTGGCGTTCTGGCGTTTCACAGTCGGCTCTTTATCGGTTGATAACGTCAAATCATCCAAGATGGAGCTACTGTATTGGACTGCAATTTTGGTTTCAAACACATTAGGAACTGCTTTGGGTGATTTCTTAGCCGATACTTCAGGTCTAGGTTTTGCTGGAGGAGCGCTGCTGATTTCCACCTTAATCGGGCTGGTGATTCTGGCGACATACTACACTCAGATTTCTAGAATTGCGCTGTTTTGGATTGCGTTTGTTTTAACCCGTCCTCTAGGGGCGACAGTAGGAGACTTTCTAACCAAAACCCATGAGAAGGGTGGTCTGGGTTATGGCACGATCGGTTCCTCTTTAGTGCTTGCGACAATCCTTGCGTTTTTTATTGTGTTAACCGTAAGGAGAAATAGACCTGCGTTGAAGCCCTAACTTCGCGTTAAAACTAACTTGATGGGCGATCGCTCATCAAGTTAGTCTACTCAACAACATCTACTAATGAGTCTGCATACATATCGGTAATTTCTCAACAATGTATGCGCCTTTGCATTAACCGATGGACAAGACAGAAAGGCTACAGTTTAATGTCTTGTTTGTAAACACTCTCTAATGTAACGTCCATTCAATATTTATGAAGCTTCGCTCAATACAAGACCGCGATGTAAGACTCGATCGCCAATAACCTTTGAATGATCAGCACGATGCATCGTGCAACGGTTGTCCCAGATCACAATATCGTCCTGTTGCCACTCATGACGGTAGAGCCTGAACTTGCGGATTGAATGCTTGTATAGTAACCGAATTACCCGATCAGCTTCTCTAGGAACTATTCCTGAGATCGCCTGACATCGCTCCGGTGTTGATAAAAAGAGTGCTAGGCGACCTGAAATGGGGTGCCGATTAAATAAGGGATGCCAACTTTGCTTTTCCTGATCTTTGCCTAAAGTTAAACCAGATATTACATGGAGAACTTTAGCATCTGCGAACTTCTCTTTTACCAATTGAGGTAGCGTTTCATACGCAAAATATTGATTTGAAAATAACGTTTCACCACCAGATGAAGGTATAGTCAAAGCACGTAAAGCCGTGAATGCGGGTGGCTGAGCAACGTAGCTAGTATCTGTATGGAAAACGCTCTTAGAGGGGCGATCGCGTCCAATATTGCTGACGGTGTTGAGGAAAGGTTGATCTATTACGGGTGTCTCACCTACTGTAAAAGTCAACTGTCCTAACTGCTTAAGGAAGCGAACAAAATCTGCATCGTTCACTGACTGCTTCCGGAAGACGACAAATCCATGGTTGGCAAGGGCGTCCTTCAAAAAATTGATGCTTTTATCGCTCATGCTAGTGATACTGATTCCACACGCTTCCATGCCGAAGGGTGAAAGTGCGCAAAAGTCGATGTTTTCTCTACGCATGGTTTCGTTTACGCCCAGTTTTGTTTACGCATAGTTTTCTCTACTCATAACTATTTCCACTCTATGCAGCTTACGCGATACCTTTACCAGACTACTTGCTTAAAAGGAACTGCTGCAACTCGTCAAAATCTAAACGGTTTACCAAAAGTTGGGCTTTCGCAAAATTGTGATGAGCTGTGTTTTCCCCTGGAAAGGCGACGCAATCCAAACCCGCCGCTGTAGCAGCTTCTACTCCGTCTAAATTATCTTCGATCGCAATGCAGTCACTTGATTTCTCACCTAGTTTTTCTAGTGCAAAAGTATAGGCATCTTTATCAGGTTTCGGGTGCTTCACATTAGAAGCATGGACGATTACATCAAAATCGGCGGCTTTAATACTAGGATGAAGTGCCTCGATTAATAACGAAATATTTTCCTGGGAAGTCGTTGTGACCAAAGCAAGTTTTAAACCCTTACTTTTTGCACCTTGTATGGTGTCGACCACGCCCAAGCGAGGGGGCACCTGAGATTCAATTAAGCTTTTTTGAAAAAATTCTGACTTTGATTTGTGAATTGCCGCAGCATCAACTGCTTGCCCAGCAGAACTTGCATAGTCAGCGATTCGCTTCTGACCACCGCTTTTCTCTAGCATTTTCAGATATTCCTCTTGATGCCAGTGCCAATCGAGTTCATGAGCTTCAAAAGCTTTATTGAAAGCCTGTCTTTGAAGTTCGGATGTATCTGCGATCGTACCGATAGATCCGAAGAGAATAGATGGCATATATTTTCTCTACAACCCGCACTACTTTAACTTACCCATTCCTTCTATCATATTCAAGCACCGCCTGTCGCAATACATAAGCAAAAAATACCTCTAAATGCATACTGGCAGCACTTGCTGTTAAAGCGAGAATATGTGCGGGTGAGCGGATTGTTTAGCGCTCTTAGCCAACAAGCGGCGCAATCCCTAAAGCTTCTCTCCTAGGGAGAGGACTAGGGTGAAAACGGTTCGGGTGACAATCTGCAATTCACAGACGGCTTCTCAAACCCAAAGATAGGTAAGGCGTTTAATTACTGGGATAATAATTAGAAAAATTGTTAAGTTATATGTAGTCGAGCTATCAGGAAAATTTCATGGGTAACGTCCAGGCAACTTTCAGGGCTACAGAAAAAGCTTTTCATGTCGAGGGATATGAAAAGATTGACTTCAGCTTGCTTTACGTGGATGGAGCCTTTGCACTTGAGAATTCTGAGATTGCGGAGAGCTATCGTCTATTTGGGCGCTGTCTCATGGTGGTAGATGAGGCAGTCTATGGTTTATATGGTGAACAGATTCGAGCTTATTTCAAGCACTATGAAATTGAGCTAACGGTCTTTCCGGTCACAATTAAGGAGACCGATAAGACGTTACGAACCTTTGAGCGAATCGTTGACGCGTTTGCAGATTTTGGGCTAGTCCGTAAAGAGCCTGTCTTAGTCGTTGGCGGTGGTTTAACCACTGATGTAACCGGCTTTGCCTGTGCTACCTACCGCCGTCGTACGAACTATATCCGAGTGCCCACGACACTGATTGGGCTAATTGATGCAAGCGTTGCAATCAAAGTGGCAGTCAATCACGGTAAGTTAAAAAATCGACTGGGTGCTTACCATGCTTCCCAGAAGGTGATTCTCGATTTCTCTTTTCTGAAAACGCTACCTGTAGATCAGGTGCGGAACGGCATGGCAGAGCTGATCAAGATTGCTGTCGTCGCCAATAGCGGCATCTTTGAGCTGTTGGAAAACCACGGCGAAGAGCTTTTGCACACTCGATTTGGCTACCTGAAGGGCACCCCTGAGCTAAGGGCGGTGGCGCACAAGGTCACGTACGATGCCATCAACACAATGTTGGGTCTAGAAGTGCCTAACTTGCATGAGCTAGATCTCGATCGCGTGATTGCCTATGGTCATACTTGGAGTCCGACCTTAGAGCTAACGCCGGAGATTCCCATGTTCCACGGTCACGGTGTCAATATTGATATGGCATTCTCGGCAACCATTGCCCAGCAGCGGAGCTATATTTCGGTGAGCGATCGTGACCGTATCTTAGGGCTAATGAGCCGCATTGGTCTGGCGATCGATAGCCCTTACCTTACCCCTGAGCTGTTGTGGAAAGCAACAGAATCGATTAGCCGGACGCGGGACGGCTTGCTGCGGGCAGCCGTTCCTCATCCGATCGGGAATTGCTGCTTTATTAATGATTTGGCGAGAGCTGAGTTGGATGAGATTCTGGCGATTCACAAAGAGATCTGTCGTGGCTATCCTCGCGGTGGAGAGGGCGAAGATATGTATATGTCCCTAGAGGCATCTAGCAACCCTATTTCAGTAGGAATGGAAGCATGACTGCCAAATCGCTGACTGCCAAATCCTTAACATCTGCATCCTTGACACCACCCAGAC
Source organism: Synechococcales cyanobacterium PMM_0036 (assembly GCA_949127645.1). Lineage (GTDB taxonomy): Bacteria > Cyanobacteriota > Cyanobacteriia > Elainellales > Elainellaceae > Drouetiella. The sequence continues at coordinate 3,736 of CASBQM010000688.1, read as the reverse complement.
CTGTAACACCTCTCGGTATCCTGGCAGCAAAGCTGGAACATCTCAGCCAACAGCTAGAAGCCTTAGACAGCGTTGATGTAAATCTAAAGTCTGAGTTGCGACAGGCTTGTGCCTTAGCCAGTGGGTTAGATCCTTACCTTAGTCACTGTACAACACCAGAGTCTCCAGCTCTGGCATCGCTCGTCGATCGCACCCAGGCGGAAGATTGGAGCCAGCGTTCTGACAGCGAGACCATCCATCAGCTAGAGCAGGAAATGCTGTCAGGGCACGTAGAAGGTCAAACTCTAAAATTCTTTGTGCATTTAACTCAGGCTAAGCGAGTGTTAGAAATCGGTATGTTTACCGGATACTCTGCCTTGGCTATGGCTGAAGCTTTGCCTGATGATGGCAAAGTGGTTGCCTGTGAGGTAGATGCCTATGTGGCAAAGTTTGCTCAGCAATGCTTTGACGAGTCGCCCAGCGGTCACAAAATTTTGGTCAAGGTGGCACCCGCGCTGTTGACGTTAAAACAGTTGGTCGCTGCAAATGAGACATTCAATTTAGTCTTTATTGATGCCGATAAGGCGGGCTACATAGACTACTTGAATATGTTGCTAGACACTGATCTACTGGCACCCAATGGCTTGATCTGCGTAGACAATACTTTGATGCAGGGGCAACCCTACCTATCGGGAGAGGCTTCGGCTAACGGGGTGGCGATCGCCACCTTCAACCAAACTGTTGTGGACGATCCTCGAATAGAGCAAGTGTTGCTTCCTTTAAGAGATGGTCTGACCCTGATCCGCCGCTTGTAGACGATACTCCTACGTCTATTCTCTGACAGTATGGTGTGTAAGAATATGATGTAGGAGTATCACTTTTCTGGAAATACCTGCGGTACTCCAAATTATTTTTCACTATGGTCTTTGACAGGATAGACAACAGGTCGCTACAGGCTGTAGGGTCTGTAGTTAAGGCTGTAGTTAATGTAGTTAAAACAGTGGCGACTCTAAGCCTACTGTTGTTAATGCTCCCTTTTAATCTCACTTTGACCACGATCGCTTTACTCAGGACGATCGCCGTAAAACCTTCCAAAACAGTGGCGGCGAATCCCAAAACAATCTTGGTTAGCGGTGGCAAGATGACGAAGGCGTTGCAGCTTGTCCGATCGTTTCATCGGGCAGGTCATCGGGTAATTTTGATCGAATCACACAAATATTGGCTAACAGGTCATCGGTTTTCTTGGGCAGTCGATCGCTTTTATACCGTACCCAATCCTCAGTCAAAGGAATATACCGATGCGCTCTTGGCGATCGTGCAAAAAGAAGGAGTAGACGTTTATATTCCGGTCTGTAGCCCGGTTGCCAGTCGTTACGATGCTGAAGCAAAACAGGTACTCTCAGACTATTGTGAAGTCATGCACTTTGATCCAGAAATGGTTCAGAAATTGGATGATAAGTACGAGTTTTCTGTCATCGCAGCGTCACTCGGTCTTTCCGTTCCTGAGTCCTACCGAATTACCCTGCCGCAGCAGGTAGTGGACTTTGATTTTTCTAGGCAAGAGCGAAAATATATTCTTAAGAGCATTCCCTATGACTCTGTGCGGCGGTTAGACCTGACTCAACTCCCCTGCAATACACCTCTGGAAACGGCGACGTTTGTTAAAGATTTGCCCATTTCTGAGCGCAATCCTTGGATTATGCAGGCATTTATCCCAGGGCAAGAATACTGTACTCACAGCACCGTGCGTCAAGGGAAATTGCAAATACATTGTTGCTGCAAGTCGTCAGCCTTTCAGATTAATTACGAGAGGGTGGACAAGCCAGAAATTGAGGAATGGGTGAGACAGTTTGTTGGCGGTTTAAATTTAACAGGGCAAGTTTCCTTCGATTTTATTCAGGCAGAGGATGGATCTATCTATGCGATCGAGTGTAACCCACGCACTCATTCAGCCATCACGATGTTTTATAACCATGCCGATGTATCAAGGGCTTATTTAGAGAACGGATTTCCCGTCATTCAACCTCTTAAATCGAGTCGTCCTACCTACTGGATTTACCATGAAGTTTGGCGATTGGTGACGCATCCAGCCAAGATAAGACAGCGATTGCAAATTATTTTTAGCGGCAAGGATGCCATTTTCGACTGGTCTGATCCCCTTCCGTTTTTGATGGTTCATCATGCACAGATTCCTTGGCTATTACTAGAAAATCTGCGGCAGCTTAAGGGCTGGCTTCGGATTGATTTTAATATTGGCAAGCTTGTCGAACTGGCGGGAGATTGATTATGGCACTGCGTGTTTTGCACTTGGTTGGGTCTGCGGTAAGCGAGTTTTACTGTGATTTATCGCGCCTCTATGCCCAAGACTGTCTGGAGTCCACCACCAATGCCGCGCTCTATGAATTTCATATTGCCTACGTTACTCCCGATCGCCAATGGCGGTTCCCAACGGATCTGAGTGGTGAAGCGATCGCCGCAGCTAGTCCTAAATCCTTTGCTGAGGCGGTTCAGATTTTGACTGCCCTCCAGATTGATGTGATGTTGCCGCAGATGTTTTGTATTCCTGGCATGACGTACTATCGATCTCTGTTTGATTTACTTAGCATTCCCTATGTGGGAAACACGCCTGATGTGATGGCGCTAACTGCCAATAAAGCGAAAGCAAAAGCAGTCGTAGCGGCAGCAGGTGTCAGCGTACCTCCAGGAGAAGTGCTTCGCGCCAAAAGCCATCCTAAAAGCTATCCCAAAACTATCCCTCCAGCGGTGATCAAGCCTGTAGATACAGATAATTCTTTGGGAATAGTTTTAGTAAAAAACCTTTCTGACTACAGTGCTGCTCTGGAAACAGCCTTCGCTTACGCAGAGGAAGTGCTAGTGGAGACATTTATCGAACTCGGTAGAGAAGTTAGATGCGGTATCGTTGTGCAGGATCAGCAGCTTATCTGTTTGCCTCTAGAAGAGTACAGCATGGACAAAGATCACAAGCCCATCCGGAGCTATGACGATAAGATCAATCAAAATAAAAAGGGTGAGTTGAATCTAGTTGCCAAAGATAGTACCAAAGCCTGGATAGTTGATCCGGGCGACCTGATTACAGAGAGGGTATGGGATGTTGCTAAAAAATGCCATATTGCTCTAGGCTGTCGGCACTACAGTCTATTTGATTTCCGCATCGACCCAAGCGGACAGCCCTGGTTTCTGGAGGCAGGACTCTATTGCTCTTTTGCTCAGAAAAGCGTGATTTCCATGATGGCAAAAGCGTCAGGAATGCCTCTGGAGAAGCTTTTCCAGACAGCCTTAAACAACGCACTCTAACAGGCGCCTCCTTTTTGCCAATTCTTCCATCCATACTGTCGCCTCACTGTCCCCACACTGTCCCCAGACTCGATATCATAAGAATTGGAGCTACTGAGTCTCCACCTCATCAGAATCTTTCACTCAAAACTGCTGGAGACCGCGCATGGATTTGGTTTCACTTCAGGGCTGGCTCGATAACGCCTCCTTTGCCGTTCTGTTTTTGACCATGTTGCTGTATTGGGCAGGCGCGGCTTTCCCAAAACTTCCCTACTTGCAGGTTGTGGGCACTACGGGAATGGCGATCGCCAATCTTTGCATTGCAGCGCTGCTGGGGGCACGCTGGATCGAAGCGGGCTATTTCCCCCTCAGTAATCTCTATGAGTCGCTGTTCTTCATTGCCTGGGGCATCACGGCAATGCATTTTGTCGCCGAGAACATGAGCCGTAGTCCTCTGGTGGGT
>CASBQM010000687.1 GCA_949127645.1 Synechococcales cyanobacterium PMM_0036 | reverse complement strand
CTTCTCCTTTAATGCTCTGCTACCTCCATCGTAGGGGTATGTGGCATATAACCATCTAATCCAGGGTTCGTATCCATCGAAGTCTCTTGAGTCAAAGGTAGTTCGTTCTTCTTTGAACGGATTTTGGCTGGGGTAGATGCATTGCCAGTGCCGGTAGATTCCATAGCTTTCAGGGTCAGACTCTGCATGGAACCGCAAGACTTTGATTTCTTTTTTGTGAAACGCACTACATCGTCTTCCCAAATCCAAAATCCCTCATCTTCTCCAGGTTCAATATCAAACCCAAGTTTCCCAGATGCATGTACGACCATCAGGCATTTAAGCTTGCCATCTAATTGCAACAGAAACTCCCAAACAACTTCACCTACATCACTGTTTTTATTAAGTAAGGCCCTGAAATCCTCTGTGTCAATTATTATCCATTCCTCGCTCATGGATAATCTCGATTCAACAACTTTACTAGCCCACTCAGTCCCCTTACCTCTTTTCCATTTTACTAGAAGAGGTAATTCGTTTTTTTCTTCCTTATTGGAATTCTTACTAGCTGAACCTATTAATCCCATGTTGATTGTTCTCCTTACTTCACCTGCTCACTACGGTAGGTTGTCGGTTTAGGGGACGTCATCTGCCTTTAGACGTATCTTTAGTGATCGCCCTCATTAACGCTTTTTTCGCTATAATGATTGCATATACCCCGTTTATTATGAGGATGCAATCAATTAATGAATCAATACCTCTTGCAAGTCATTAATCTGCAAAGTAGCTTAATAAGTTCTCTTTTGCAGGCCATAAACTCGATAGAACCTGTTGCACCCCCAGCCCCTACACCCGCTACTCCTTCATCTGGGAAAACTGCATAATTACATTGCATATTGCATGCATACATCATGCTGCGTATAGTATGTGCATTCAATATGCAATGAAATTACTTGCCGATTGCACATTGAACGCACACATCATACTGTGCATAGTGTGTGCATTCAATGTGCAATATGATTTATACTTTCTCATATGCCCTATTTATGAATACTGCAACTCTTCCGTTCCTACAAATTGCATCAAGCCAAGCCCCATATTGTGTATATGATGTGACGACGACATTCCCAGAGGTCACAAAGCAAGTTGCAGGTTATGCGTCCCCATCGCAAGGTGGGCATATTCAATATTGCCTTCCCAATGAAGAGTGGATGGGTGATGGCAGCTTTAATGATGGCGATCCGGATTTTATAGCCGGAATACCCCGATGGTTTTGCTCCGAGGGTTCGGAGATTCAGTCTTGGTCAGTTGTTTATTGTGTTTAGTAGTTGGAGGTTTATAAATGTCTTTTCATACCTATCAATACACGAGCGATTCGGGCTCGGATTTTAATATGATTCTCTCCCAAGATGACGCAAATGCACAGCCTGGGGGAGCCGCAACAGCAGCAATTAGTAAGGGCGAGGGCTTTCTTCGAGCCAACGCACATGTACGTTCAAAAGGCATCGTCCCAAGACATGTTACCTTACACTTGGGTTCTAAAAACAAAAAGTTGATTATACTAACAGATGCCAATTTTGCTACGGCCATTACATCTGCAACTCTCAACTACAAAGCCGTTGCCTGGACTGTTACGGGCTACCGCAACGAAGGTTTTAACGGGCTCGCTTAGAGAAAAAGGAAATGGGATTTACAACGATAGATTATATTGCCACTTCTGCTGAACGAAGCAATAGATTAGTGGCAGCAGTATGGAATTTAACTTCCGGCATCCCTAGTGAATATGTTAATAAAAAGGTCGAACCTGCGAGGGGGTTTTACGGATATGCAACTGTGTGGGCCGGAGATGTGGTTGTGCGTACAGTCGAGCTACAATTTTCGAATCAAATCATTTTCCTTTGGGAATCAATTGAAATGCAAATTAGCGCGACTTTATATGAACTTGCATATAGCGTTGCCCTAGACGTCCAAGCTTTAAGCCAAAATCTAACTCCCGGATTACAGACAGGAGTACTTAACATAGCTACGCCAACTCCCTACACAGCCCTTTCATGCCCCTACTCCAAGGTTACGTGTAAGACTGACGATTCCATTGTCAGCACCGTTAGCTTTCAGACTATCCCGGTCGACCTGGGAACAAATGGCCAAATTCAATATGTTGTTGCCGACCTGACCTAAAAGTTCCTAGGAGAAGCTATAAACGTCGTACGACAAGTACTACAAATAACTTTTATCGCTATCTGTAGCACTTGTCGTACGACATTATCTATTTAAAAAGGGCACTTGACACCCAGCCAAAATCCGGTCTATAATAGAACTACCAACTGAAAACGCTGGGAAGCGGGTTGGTGGCTGGGACCGTACCTGTTCTCGTTTGCTCTACTTCACCTAAAACAACCCCCCTTCAAATTTGAGCTTGAAGGAGGGTTGTTTTGTGTTTTTGTATCTGGGTGCTTTAGCTACCCGTAACAAGCCATAGAAACTCAACGAGGTGCTTCTCCTTTAATGCTCTGCTACCTCCATCGTAGGGGTATGTGGCATATAACCATCTAATCCAGGGTTCGTATCCATCGAAGTCTCTTGAGTCAAAGGTAGTTCGTTCTTCTTTGAACG
>CASBQM010000686.1 GCA_949127645.1 Synechococcales cyanobacterium PMM_0036 | reverse complement strand
GTTTGCGGTAAGACTTCAGATATTTATCAAAGCTCAGCTTTTTCACCCGCATATATGCCCCTGCCTGCTCCAATGCCAGCGGCAAATAACCCAACTCCTTTGCTAGCTGTTCGGTTGCTTGCCATTCTAGAGAATTCTCCCTTTGTTCCAAGTTGCAAAACGGTGCTTGGTCAACCCGGTGAAATAAAAATGTTATCGCCTCTAGTGCAGTCATGTCCTGAACTGCGATCGGCCGAGCAATTTCCAATGCATCAAACACCTGCGCTCGTGAAGTCAGCAGAATCCGCCCCTGGGGATTGCGCGGACGAAAAGGCTTCAGCAGTGCTGGATCGTCAGCGTTGTCAAAAATCAGCAGCCAGCGATCGTGGGTTTCTAGCCAGTGGGAAACTGCCGCAGTCTTTTCCTCCAGCTTTTGGGCTTCGTGGTTGGGCAACGCCAATCCAGAGGCGATCGCCCCAAAATCCGCCGCCAGGGTTAGCTCACTGGCATTCACCCACAGCACCCATTCATAGAACGGCTGATCCTGAAAATAGCGGTAGGCATATTCGATCGCCGTTTGCGTCTTGCCCATGCCGCCCAATCCATAAATCGCCTTGGCTTGATTGAGCGCAGCCGCCCCCGTTTGTCCCAGCGTTTCGTGCAGAGCGGTTAGAAGATCCGATCGCCCCGTAAAATAGGGGTTGCGCGCAAAGGGAATTTGAAAATGTCTGGGTTCGATCGCGGGTGGCGGCGCGGGATGAAAAACATTAGTATTGTTCTCTCCGGTCTGAATCTGATAGTTAGTGCCGCCATAGTTGCTTTGCGTCATTGCTTTCAGGCAAAAAGGGCTATTTCTGACCGTGCTGATGACTGCCGCCAAAGAAATTGGTGTTGTCTACCCCCGTTTTCGTTTGGTAGTTAGTGCCGCCGTAGTTGTTTTGCGTCATGGTGCTGTTGTCTTCAATCTGCATCAGCGTGATTTCGTGAGCGATCGCCTGAATCTCTCTGGCAAACGAGGCATCTTCATCCATCGCCACCTGCAAATAAGCCGCAAGCTGATTCACCTGTGCCTCCGTGATTTGAGCCGTTTTCTCGACTGAGGCTTTCACCTCCTCCACGCGAGGTCTGCCCCGCAGCTTCCCCCAAATCCGCTTACGCAAATCGTCCATCTTGACGATCGCCCCTTCGGTGAACTTTTCCGCCACCTTTCCCGCGCCCGATTCAATAAATTTCTGGAAGGCGAGCTGAGCGATCGCCCCTGCCGTTAGCGATACCGGGTCTACCACACTGCCATTTTAGGTAATTTCCCTTTGGTTATAGCCGATATCGGCGGCTGTCTCCCTAAATTTAAGCTTGACTGCAAAATTTAATGGAGCGATCGACTTCAGAGCATCACACTTCGAGCTTTGAACTCAGAACGTCAGCCTTTGAACTCGGAACGCCGTACTTTTTACTCAAATGATGCAGTTCTGAACACGAAACATCTCACTTTTTACTCAAACGATGCAGCTTTGACCTCGGAACGCCACACTTTTTACTCGAATGATGCAGTTCTGAACTCGGAATGCCGCGCTTTTTGCTCGAACCTTCGACCTCAGAGCCTCAAGGCTGCTGATTCAAGTGATATGGATTGAGTGGGCGATCGCAATCTTTAGTTTTGAGGGGCGATCGCTGATGTTTTTGCTTCAGTAAACCTCATCATGAGAGCCAAGCGCTAGGAGCAGAAGTTCCTCTTCTCCTGAATCAGGGTTCTGTACGAACCTGAATACAACTCGATTGCCATAGTCGATCGAACAAGCCCATCGATCGGCAAGATCGCCCTTCAGCTTATGCGTTTTTAGACCCGAATGAAACGGATTTTCAGAGAGTTGTTCTAGAGTGCGCTCGATCGCCCCTCGCAATTGCGGATTGCGACGAATTAATCGCTTCAGTTCACGACTAAAGCTAGGACTCCAAACAAGCTGCATTAGTCTTCCAGTTCTGTCATTAAATCAGCAGCAGAGCCACGTTGAACATTTCCTGTAGCATAATCCCGTTCAGCTTCAGAAACTTGCTCCAGCAGATCTTCTCTGCGCTGGTGTTTAAGGCGCTGTTGAACGAGGTTTAGCAATGCTGCCTGATCCTCCAGAGACAGAGCCTCCACAGCTTCGATCGCCTGTTGAAATGTAGAGGTCTTCTCAGTTTGCTGCATGATTAGCGCCTGAACTCTCCGCCCTATCTATCGCCGTTTTCATTCTAATCGAATATGTTTCGTCACTACACTCATCCACTTGCCCGTCATCGGCTCCGGCTGCAAGTCGCTCCACTCATCGGCATTAGCAACCGCCTTCAGGTGCAGCGTATGAATCATCGTGATCACCCCCGTGCGCGAGCCCACCACAATCAATCGCACCGATTCACGATCGCCTCTGGAATACTGGAACTCGCTGGGGGGCAGGTTGTTGGAGTCTGGGCGATCAGATAGAAATTCTTCAGCCATAGTCTGTAAACGTTAATGTGTACAAAATAATCTTACAGTATGACCACAAAAATGTGTACATTTACGAGTTCATCATCCTCTGACACGATTGGGGGCATGGGAAAAGCCGGAAAAGCCCTCAGACAAGTCTTAGAGCAATACAAAATTAGCCAAAATAAATTGGCTGTCGCTTTAGGCGTTCAGCGCTATGTGATCTACCGATGGTTTCACGAACAGGTTGATCCCAGTGGAGAAACGATCGCCGACATCACTCAAGCGCTTAAGCAAATCAATTCTGATGCCGCACAGAAATTTGTTCAGCTTTATCTGGGCAACCTGCTGGAAGACCCAGAGAAATTAGAGGATGAGTAGGGCGATCGCTGGCATCTTCAATGCGAAGGACTTTCAAGCATCTGTTTTGCCAATTCTAGAAACTCTTCCGCCTGAGCAATTTGTTCAGTCGCGGTTTCCCTTGTCATCTCTGAATCAATGTCATAGTCGCCTTGCAGTCGAATTCGCTCAGCCGCAATCAGACGACGGTGAAACACTTTAGAAATTCGCTCTGTACGAATAAATTGCTGTCCAAAGGCAGAAATTACGCCTGCATGAGTCGAAAAAGAGAGTCCTTCACCTAGAAGAAGCGCCTATGCAACATAAAACATAGTGTAGTAGGCACGAGCAGCAGCAAACTCAGCCAAATCATCTTGATTGAGAAGCTTGGCAGCTTGCAGACTACGCTGGGCTTTTTGGATCAGTCCCTGCTGTTCGGGTATCATGATTCAAATCTCACACCATTCAGCTCTTATACTGCAATTCCTTCTCGATGGACATTGAGAAAAAAAGGTGTTTGCGCTGTTTGAAACCGAGTTGATGCAGCAAAAGCCACGGAAATTAGAACTTCATGCTCTAAGCAAAGCTCAGAAATCCCTTCATTAGTGCGCTTAACTTCCGTCACGTAATCAACAGGCTCTTTCAAGATCACCAGAATATCAATATCAGAATCAGAGCGGGCATCGCCCCTAGCTTGAGAACCATAGAGAATGATTTGGCAGAGGCGATCGCCATACAGACTCTCTAGCTGCTCTTTTAACTCCCGCAAAATTACAGACAACAGCGCATTCATCTATTTACTCGTCTACTTGTTCATTTTTAAGGCTCTCAAACAGCATATATCAGGCAATGAGAACGCTCGCCCCTGCCGCCCACCCTACTATATATAGAAGATGAGTAGGGTAGGTACTTGCTTTAACACGATCGCCACAGCGTATTGCTTACAGGTCATCCTGGAGTCAACAGACCGTAAACTCCCCAGATTGCCATTGCCCGCAGATAGTGACTGGCGCGGAAGGTCTGAGCGGCGGTGATAGCCTCTGGCGTACGGAACTGTAGCCCCTGCTCGTACACCTGCTGCACTACGGCTTGCGTCATCCGCATCGCCTCATCCCGCATTCCCATCTGCACCAGAAAGGCTGCCAAACCAAAGTTAATGCCTGTCCAGACTTCTAGAGGGTGCGTATCTTTGGGATTAGCGGCTGACCCATCGGGCTTCACCCCATTCGCGGCTCCCAGCTTACCGTCGTGAAACTTGAGGAAGCAAGAGTCGTAAATGGTTTCTAGCGCTGACTGGGCATGGGCGATCGGCACCACATCGGGCAAGCCTAGCAGCCGTGCGTAGAACTGACCACAAAGCTGATCCGCCATTACCACATCAGAGCCGCTGCCGCTATCCAGTCGGTAGTATTGCCCATTCCAGAGTTTCTCCTGGTAGACAGGACGAGATTGATCTAGCCAGGTTTGATACAGGGCGATCGCCTCCTCCAAAGACGTGATTGAGAATGCCACTGAATGGGTGATCAAGACTTGCGCGATGGCGATCGCTGCTTCTAACGCCGCAATCCATAGTCCGCCGCAATAGGCGCTCACCCCCTGCAATCGCCAGTCGTCGAAGGTTTGGTCGGGTGCGCCAGAG
>CASBQM010000685.1 GCA_949127645.1 Synechococcales cyanobacterium PMM_0036 | reverse complement strand
GCTCGATCGTCTGAGGCTCGATCGTCTCAGACGATAAGCCCACTGCTCCTGTTCCAAAAAGAGTTCTGACTGGATTTTCACTGGCGGCGCTATTGCCAATGGGAAACTCTCCCGTCGTATGGAGGTGAAAAGCCTCTCGCACATTGGGGAGATGGATGCCGTCCTGCGTTGGGCGCGTCGGAATGCGGCTAACACGCGGCTGAACAATTGCCTTTCGCCGCCCATACGGCTCAGATTGTAGACGCTGCTGCCGACGGTAACGAACTAACTCTTCTTCAAGATTGACATCAAGATTGTCAAGAGCTGCCCGCAATACCGGATGAGGCACTTGTGTGTCTGGAGAGGGAATAAAGGGTTCTATCGAAGCGGGTTGGCGCATTGCAGCACTCCTACCATTCACGGGCAAAATAGGTAATGTAAACATTTGTGAGTCTCTTGTGGAGCCTCTTCTAAATCGAGTCTCTTGAAGCACACTTAAATCGATCGCCTTCCTAAAAGCAGTTTAAGTCTATGGCTCTTTAATCCTATATCTGGCGTTGAGAGCTATATTAGCTTCTAGCTAAGCTGCTTCCGACGCTACATGTGGAGAACATAGATTTAGCCCTGTGGCTCCCAATGGCATATGATAACCAATTTCTAGAAGAAAGCCGCGAAGTCGCAAACTATGAATCCGCAAGCCCTGAAACCGCAAGCCCTAGCATGAGATGTATGGCGTAAATATAACAGGGTTAATCTGTATTTTGCAGTCTCATAACTTGCGCCTGATATTTGACCTGCATATCTGACTAGATAAGCGATTAGACAAGCACTTTTATTCTTTTTCTATCTTTTATTCTTTTTCTATAAGAGGCATCTTGTATAGCAATGAAATCTCTGCAACAGGTTTTAGGTGGACTCGATCATCAAGAGAGTTGGAAAGGACGACAGCAGTTTCAGCAGCTTTTGCTCTGTTGGGCAGAAGTTGTAGGCGTTGCAGTAGCGGCTCAAACTCGCCCGATCGCCATTCAGCGCAAAGCCCTAAATGTAGCCACTTCTAGCTCTGCCTGGGCGCAAAATCTAGTGTTTGAACGACATCGCATTTTAGAAAAACTGAACGATCGCCTCGCCCTGGGCATTACGGATATTCGGTTCTCGACTGCTCAGTGGCATACGCAAAGCCTCGCGCCAGAGCTTCCAGAATCCGTCATGATTTGGAAAAATCATCCTAGCCGTACCGTCTCCAGCGGAGCTGTGCCTGATGGCGTTGCTTTCTTACTTTCAACCTCTGCCGACCCTCAAAGTGCTTTTCGAGACTGGGCAAGAACGATGCGATCGCGTGCCCAAAATCTGCCCCTCTGCCCCGGCTGTCAATGCCCGACTCCGACAGGAGAGCTAGAACGCTGGTCGGTTTGTTCGCTCTGTGCAACGAAGGAGTTTGGGCGTGGAACGCGCGATCGGGCTTGAGAGAAATCTTTAGATTTTGATGGTTCAGTTTGAAACTTAAACCCTAGACTTGAAAACTGAGAACCCGAAAACTGAGAACCCAAATTAGAATCTAGGGCAACATCTTCCCCCACCTTACTTCCAGACTCTCATGACTTTTCTCTCCATTATCTACGGCATCTTTTTGCTGAGTACCCTCGGAATTTTTTGGTCAGTTGAGGGGCGATCGCTTCGGCTGTGGGTGATTGTGATTGCGGGTGTGGTGTTCTATAGCTCGCTGCAAATTCAGTATTTGCCGCTGATGCTGGGCATGACCGTCCTCACCTTCTTTTTGGGCAAGGCGATCGGTGCGCCCATGAACTGGCGGATCTCTAATGAAGACTGGCAATATGTGCAGCAAGACTGGGATCGACGACGGCTAAAGCTTTTGTGGGTGGGGGTTTCGCTGATTTTGCTGTTGCTGCTGGGCTTTAAATATGTACCTTTTTTGCTAGAGACGATCGGCTGGGTGGCGCAGCAGGACAGCCTAGTTCAGAGCGCAGACTGGATACATAGCAATCTGCTTGCCCCGCTTGCCATCAGCTTTTTCAGCTTCGAGTGCATTGCCTATCTGGTAGATGTCTACCGAGGGGCACCGGCTACCCATGATTTTCTGAAGTTTTCTGCCTATAAGCTGTTTTTTCCTAAGCTGATTTCGGGTCCTGTTACTCGATTTCATCCTTTTGCTTCACAGATACAAACTCTAAAGTCTCCTGTCTCAACTCAAATTGTCGAAGGTCTGTGGCTGATTGCCTGTGGTGCAGTCAAAAAGCTGCTGCTGGCGGATCATCTGGGTACTGCGGTCAACCTGATTTTTGGCAACGTTGAGCGGGCAGGTAGCGCCGATTTATGGCTTGCGGTAGTCGCCTATGGGCTACAGCTCTATCTAGATTTCAGTGGCTACGTGGATGTTGCTAGGGGGAGTGCGCTGCTGATGGGGTTTGACTTGCCTCACAATTTTAACTTTCCTTACCTCAGCACCAACATTGCCGACTTTTGGCGACGGTGGCACATGACCCTAGGCGACTGGCTGCGAAATTATCTGTACTTTCCGCTAGGCGGCTCCCGGCAAGGGCTGTGGCGCACTTGCCTCAACTTGATGATTATTATGCTAGTAGCAGGCGTTTGGCATGGTGCTGCCTGGGGCTTCATTGTTTGGGGAGGGCTGCATGGGCTGGCACTGGTGACGCATCGGCTCACGGATGCCCTGTCTCAGCGCTGGAATTTGCAGGTGTTTTGGCGAAGTCTTCCGGGCGTGCTGCTGGCTTGGGCAATGACGCAGATGATGGTGTTCACGTCCTGGATTTTCTTCCGCCTGCCTAACTTAAAGGACTCGGGGCTGGCGATTCAGCGATTGTGGGGTCAGGCGGGCGATATTCAATTTGCCCAAAAGATCTACGTGGAGACATTGCAAATCGATCGCTTCCACATCGCTCTACTCCTGGGAATGATCTTTGTGGGAATGGCGATCGCCTATGCTATTCATCGCGGCTTAAAGCTTCACCTTAACTGGATCGTGAAGCTTCTGCTAGTACCGATTTGCCTATTTGCGGCTTGGCTCCTAGCACCCAATGAGGCTCCCCCCTACATTTATTTTGATTTCTAAGCTATTTTGATTTCTGAGCCTTACTTTCTGAAACGTCTCTGAAACACAACCCGTTCAGCGATACCGTAAGCTGATAAATGGGATGGACAATCAAAGACAGGAATTATATGGGCGAAACCCTTTCAGAATTAGCGGTACGCCGTATCCTGGACGCAAATCTCGATCGCGCTCGTGAAGGGGTGCGAATCATTGAGGAGTGGTGTCGATTTGGGCTTAATAATGCCGAGCTAACGGAAGAATGCAAGCATCTCCGCCAGGAGCTTGCCCTCTGGCACACCGACGATCTGCGCGAGGCGCGAGATACTGCCAATGATCCTGGAGTGGCACTGTCTCATCCGCAAGAAGAGCAGCGATCGACTGTGGCGCAGGTGCTACGTGTTAATCTTTGCCGCACTCAGGAGGCTCTACGGGTGCTAGAGGAATACGGTAAGCTCCGCTCAGCCGAACTGGGAGCCGCCTGTAAACAGATGCGCTATCGGGTTTATGGCTTAGAGAGCTGCCTAAGTGCCTATCCCTCTCGGAAGCTAGAGCGAATTCAAAAGCTAGAGCGATCGCCTCTCTATCTCGTCACTTCACCCGTTGATCTTTTGCTAGAGACTGTGGAAGCGGCTCTGAAAGGTGGCTTGACTCTTGTGCAGTATCGTGACAAAACGACTGATGATCAGGTTCGCCTAACAAGAGCCGAAAAGCTGAAGCAGCTTTGCCAACAGTATGACGCGCTGTTTATCATTAACGATCGCCCCGATTTGGCGCTGGCGGTTGGCGCTGACGGCGTACATCTGGGACAAGAGGATCTGCCGATCGCCGTGGCTCGAAGAATTCTGGGCGATCAGGCAATTATTGGGCGATCAACTCACGGCGTGGATGATTTGCATCGGGCGATCGCCGAAGGGGCAGACTACATTGGAGTAGGTCCTGTCTATGCCACGCCCACCAAGGCAGGGAGACCTGCCGCAGGCTTAGATTACGTGCGCTATGCCGCCGAGCATTCCTCTGTGCCCTGGTTTGCGATCGGCGGCATTGATACCGAAAATTTGCCTGAGGTGATTGCGGCAGGGGCAGAGCGAGTTTCTGTAGTTCGCGCCATTATGGAGGCAGAACAGCCAATGCTGAATACGCAGTTTCTTATGTCAAAAATGCAGCAAGTGCAAATGCAGGCGCAATTGAAAGGCAGGCTAAAGCGTGAGTAGTGAAGGCGGGTTAACAGTTCAGGTCAATGGCGATCGCCGTCAGTGCCCTCGCCAAACGCAGCTCCCACAGCTTTTGCAACAGCTCGGCATGAACCCGCGATTGGTAGCAGTAGAATACAACGGCGAGATTTTACATCGCCAGTTTTGGGAAAGTACGGAGATTCAAGAAG
>CASBQM010000684.1 GCA_949127645.1 Synechococcales cyanobacterium PMM_0036 | reverse complement strand
GTATGAAGCGGCCCTCAACGACGCGTCCGCGTTCGCCTGCCTTCGCGACCCGGTCCTCGAGGCAGCATCCGCGTCCCTGCTGGAAGAGATGGCGACGGGGCGCCCCGTGGTCGTGTACGACCATGGGCACTACAGCGAGCTGCCCGACGAATGTGTGATCAAGGTCGAGCTAGGCGACGACAATCATCGACTGGTCGTAGCTCTGGAGTCACTTGTCGCCGAGCCGGACCGAGTCGCTCAGGTCGGTGACCGGGGCCGGGCGTACGTCCAGGCGCTTCACACCGGCGATGCCTACTCTGAGGTGCTTCTTGTGGCGGGCGACGCTGCCCAAAGGAACCGGCGGCTGGTTGCCGGACTGATGGGCCTGCGTCGGAATCTCGAATTCCTCGCGCTCGACGCGGACTCCTACGCACGGACGCGCTCTGCTGCAGCAGTCTGCGATCTCTTCATGGAGCGGTCCCGGCTAAGAGATTACGACCTTGAACGCCACGTGATGACAATGGATCGAGGGAATGAATGGAGCTGAAGGATGGCATCTCAAGCGCTCAAGCGCAGACGGAGCCCGACCGCGCTCGCAACAATCCGACTCGGAAATCGTCTGGACTCGTGGCATTCAGAAGCATGCTCACAGGTCCATGGTCCAGTGCAATAACGTGGGCCGCGGTCACCTACGTGGCGGTCGTGTCGCTGATGCCCATCATTATGACGCCGTATCTCCAGGACGACACTCTTAATCGCACCCCTCCGCAGCTGACGAGTGATCCGAATGCCACTCACTTCAGCGTCTTTCTCGAAGTTACTCACGCCTGGATGTCGCGACAGGGCAGGTTCATGCCGGGCGCAGTCGCCCTGCGAGATTTCGTCTTCACATTCTTTAACACGAGAGAAACGTACAAACTCTACTTGTTCTTCTTGTCGATGGTTCTTCTAGTCGTGGTCGGTCTCCTCACGACTCGAGTGACCCGGCGGCCCGCGGTGTTTGTGCCCACGATGCTCTGCCTGTGTATGACTTGGTCACTTCGAGTGTGGGCGGACGCCCTTGACACGTTCCACGGAGTGGTTCCGATTACCGTTCTCTTTAGTCTTCTGAGCCTCCTGCTGGTCCTAAACGCGAGACGTTCCTGGATGCTAATCGCGGCCGGCGTGTTTTGGAGTGTCTCGCTGGTTACTTACGAGGTCGCGATTCTTCTAACGCCGGTCATGTGTCTGGTTCTTTGGCTCACGCGCGCCGACCAGGGACTAACGACGCGCGCCAGCGTTCTGTGGCGGCAGGCAGTGTTCATCGTCCCTGCCCTTGCGGACGGTCTCTTCGTCGTCTGGTTAAGGACCCAGGTAATCGTCGAACCGGTCCCAGCGTATCGCGTGAATCTCGACGTTCGGGCAGTAGCAGAGACCTTTGTCAAGCAGCTATCGGCGGCGCTGCCGCTTTCTCAGTACTGGTATCCAGGCGTGGCTCCACCAGATATCCCAGTTCGACTCGTGGTTATATCTCTCTTCTTCATCGGTTTGCCAGTGGGCGTTGCCCTCATTGCGGCCCGATCTGGACTTTGTGCCCCTTCGCCGCGGGCGATAGCAACAGTCGCCGTCGTCGGCCTCGGCTCGTGGCTGGCTTCCGGAGTCCTGGTGGCCGTGACCCTGAGGTGGCAGGAGACCCTCCCTCCCGGTCAGGGGTATCTCAGCGTCATCTGGGGGTACGTAGGCGTGAGCCTTTGTTCGCTGTCTGTGTGGCTGTGGTTGGCCCAACGTTCAACTGCCACTCGGTCGTCGCTGGTATCCTCCGCGGCATTCTACTCGTGGTGCGCGCTGGTGGCTGTCACTGTGTCCTTGACGTTCGTCGCTAACCTGACGATTGCAAGCACTCTCTCTTATCCAGCAGCGTGACATCTCGGAACCCCGTCTTAACACCTACCGACGAGTTCTTCTTCCGTCCATTTGCAGTCGAGACTGGGGCGGGGCGAAGGATGCGGCACGGTCCGGCCATGAAGCGGGCATCACGCGGGAGCGGACACCTGTATCCCTTTATCAAAATTCTTGAGATCTGAGATTGTGTGCGGGGCTGGATGGTGACTGCACCATGCTCCCGCGGTCAGTCCTAAGGCGCGACGCGAAATCTAAGCACGTTCCGCCGATTCGTTCGTGGGCAGCGAACCTCGCGATCCCTGACCACGATCCAGATCCCCCTGGACGGGCGCGGATGCATTGGCAGCGTATATGAAGAGAAGACCGCCCTCCGTGCCTGGAACTGTATTTCCGACCGGCAGCGGCTTGAAGAATCACGCATTCACTCGATATTTGTTTTCGGGCGGATTTTGCAACGCCGTCGCATTCTTGCTCTTTGGTGTTCTGTACCACCGGTTGCCTGCGCTTGGGGCGGTCACGGTCTTCCTGCTCGCTGCATTGCTCACGATGCCACTGTCTTTTGTCCTGAACAGATTATGGGTCTTTGCGTCGGGGGGTCGACTCCTTCCGCAGATCTGCAGATTCGTTGTCGTCTACGTATCAGCCATGGCTCTTGGCGCCACCAGCCTCGGCATCCTGCTCAAGGTCCTCTCTGCTCCCGTAATCCTTACTCAGGCGGTTTCGACCGTGCTAGTGGCGCTAATCACTTTCGTCACTCACTCGCTCTGGACGTTCGCTCATCGTAGCCCGCGGGATAGTAGGGGCCACGATCGCTAACGCGGATATTCGCTCATCAATCTCACTCCAGTTCGGGCGCGGGGGTTGGGCAGCACTCGAAGGG
>CASBQM010000683.1 GCA_949127645.1 Synechococcales cyanobacterium PMM_0036 | reverse complement strand
TGCGATCACGTCACAGCACAGCCGAGTTTTCACCCGAATGGGAGGATGCCCTCCGCCAGGTTCTTGACCCCAAGTTGGTCTACCCAGACTACTATCTGCGATCGTTTCACGCCTACGAGCAGGGCAACCTGAGCTGGGATGCCGCGATGGAGGTAGAGGTGGCGGCTCATGCGGTTCATGCGCGAATTTTTCCGGATGCGGGGGCAAAAGGTGATGCCATGCTGCGGCAAAGCTACCATGCCGTGCTTCAGCAGGCGATCTCAACGCCACCGCAGGATATTTTGGATCTAGGATGCAGCGTGGGCATGAGTACCTTTGCCCTCCAAGAAGTTTATCCTCAGGCACAGATTACGGGTGTGGATTTGTCGCCTTATTTTTTGGCGATCGCCCAATACCGCGCCCAGTCGCCTATTCAAAAAGCCGCTAGTGCCGCAAAGCCTATTCACTGGCTCCATGCGGCGGCTGAGTCAACCGGGTTTCCCGATGCCTCTTTTGACCTCATATCCGCCCATCTGGTGTTTCATGAATTGCCTCAGAGTGCAGCGATCGCCATTTTGCAAGAGGCGCGGCGGTTGCTGCGTCCGGGCGGGCACCTCAGCATCATGGACATGAACCCCAGGTCTGAGGTTTTTGCCAAAATGCCGCCCTACATCTTGACGCTGCTCAAGAGTACCGAGCCTTATTTAGATCAGTACTTCACGCTGGACTTAGAGCGGGCGATCTCTAAGGCAGGCTTTATGCAGCCCACTACTATCTGTAACAGCTTTCGTCATCGCACGTTGCTGGCACGGGTTAGCCAAGAGAAATAACGCGATGTGCAACTTTCCCGATCGCCCTCACCCTAAATCCCTCTCCCGCTCTGGGAGAGGGACTTTGAGAAACTCTTACTGCCTTTCTCCTGCTTTGGGAGAAGGGACTGGGGGATGAGGGCTGATCTTTAGGTAAAAATAGATTCATTAAACTTTTCAACAGAGCCTCGCAAACCTATCCTCACAGTAATTCTTATGGCGGTTCGCAAAGACACGATTTTTGAACGCTTTCTTGCCCCAATCTTTCAGAATTTCTTGATCGACCGCGATGCCCTGATGCGTTATTACAAAAGCCGCGATTGGGAGCAGGTCAGCGATCGCTTTCGCCAGCCCGACTTTCCCTATCCTGATTACTATCAGGCGCATAATTTTCATGGCGTAGAAGGAGGCTATCTCAGTCTGGGAGCCGCCTTGTCCTACGATCCGATTACGCGGTATGTGCTGCCGCCCAATGAAGCTTGGGTGCGGCAGGAGTTGATCGATCGGATTCGCTGTTATCCGCGTCGCATTCTCGATTTGGGCTGTGGTACAGGTTCAATGACGCTCATGCTAAAGCAGAAATTTCCCCAGGCTGAGGTGATTGGTCTAGATTTCTCGCCCTATATGCTGGCTGTTGCCGACGACAAGGCTAATACGGCTGAAATGGCGATCGCATTCTTGCAGGGCAACGCCGAAGCCACAAAGTTTGCCGCCGAAAGCTTTGATCTGGTAACGGCGGCACTGCTGTTTCACGAAACGCCGCCCGAAGTTTCAAAAAACATCTTGTGCGAGGGCTTCCGACTGCTGAAACCAGGCGGAGAAGCGCTGATTATTGATGGCAATCAGTCTACACTACGCCAAACCGAATGGCTAACAGAAATCTTTGAAGAGCCTTACATCAAAGCCTATGCCAAGGGCAGCACTGATGCCTGGATGGGGGCGGCTGGATTTGAGGATGTCCGCACAGAGCAAGTCTGGTGGATTCATCAAGTGACGCAAGGGTTAAAACCCTTGCCCGATCGCTCAAGTTTAACGGCGGAGAGCAATCTTGCGATCGCGTTCTGAAGCAAATAGACCTGCATTAACCGACAAAACTCAAACTGCCCTCACCCTAACCCCTCTCCCGCTTTGGGAGAGGGGCTTAAAGTCCCAGAAACCCTCCGGCTCCCCTTCTCCCCGCGTGGGAGAAGGGGTTGGGGGATGAGGGGGCAATCCGTAACAGTTAACTATCCGCACAACTATCCACACAAACCTTACTTGTTAGGCTGAGGAGTCATGCGCAGGTAAGGCTTGACCGCCGTATAGCCCTTGGGAAACTTCTGCTCTAGCTCTGCCGGATCGGTGATAGAAGGCACAATGACGCAATCATCGCCATCTTTCCAGTCTGCCGGGGTGGCAACACTGTAATGATCGGTCAACTGAAGTGAGTCGATCACCCGCAGCAGCTCGTCAAAGTTGCGTCCGGTGCTAGCAGGATAGGTCAAGGTCAAGCGCAGCTTTTTGTTAGGGTCGATAATGAAGACCGATCGCACCGTCAGCGTGTTGTTGGCATTGGGGTGAATCATGTCGTACAGGTCAGACACCTTGCGATCGGGATCTGCCAAAATTGGGTAGTTGAGCGCCGTGCCCTGGGTTTCTTCGATATCGCCTACCCAGCTCTGATGAGACTCTACACCATCGACGCTGAGCGCCAGCGCCTTGACGTTGCGTTTGTCAAATTCGGGCTTGAGTTTTGCCACCGTACCCAGCTCAGTGGTGCAAACTGGGGTGAAGTCTTTGGGGTGAGAGAATAGGATCACCCAGCTATCACCTGCCCATGCAAAGAAATCAATATCGCCATGGGTAGAAGCTTGAGTAAAATTGGGGACTGTATCGCCGAGTCGGAGTGCCATAACTGAATTTCCTGTCTGTCGCTTTAGGTACGAAATTCGCTTTAAATACAAGATTTTAGAGCATTAACGATCATCTCACAAACTCCGGTATTCCGCTCGGAATTTAGACCTTTCTTTATGTTTGAGTAACCCTAAATATTTTAGAAAAGTAGAGTTTATGGAAAATAGTTTCAGAGGCGATATCCTCAGCTACCATTACCTTCTCTGAATATCATGCTCTAAACATTACGCACCTTATGGCAGAACCAACTTCCAAAAATCAGCCGCCCAAAGACCAGCAGCATCCGCAGTGGGAGAGCGATCGCCAAGTTGCCAATACCCTTCTGGCAGGAGAACCTAGCGATTATAATCTGGCAGAGCTGGCTCGTCTCCGCATTCGCTATCGCGGCTTTCCGGGAGCTAGAGATATCCAGGCAGATATGGAAAAAGTGCTAAGCCGCTGGCAGATCACTGAAGAAGCGCTATTTGCCAAAACGCGCCAAATTCATCAGACTTCCCAGATTTACCGAGGACGCAGCAACCAGCGAGAAGACTGGAGCTGACTTGTTTTACTTGCTTTTACACTCACGCCTTTTTGCAGTCATGCCTTAAATTCAGACTATTTGCCGTTTTGCTATGCCTCCCTTAGATCCTACGGATTGGTTCAGTATCTTTGCTCGGTTGAGTCTTGCACTTTTCGCGGGTGGTCTGGTGGGACTAGAGCGACAAGTCGATCGCAAGCCCGCAGGTCTGCGTACTCATATGCTCGTTAGCCTGGGAGCCGCTCTATTTGTCATGGTAGGGCTACAGCTTAATCAAAATGGTCTCGACAACACCAGCCGTATTATAGCGGTTTTCAACTCAGTTAAGTACGATAGCAACGATAGGTGAACCACCCTCGAATATCGTCTAAAGTCACAGCATTTAATGCATCCGTAATCGCTTGATCTAACGCCTCACG
>CASBQM010000682.1 GCA_949127645.1 Synechococcales cyanobacterium PMM_0036 | reverse complement strand
TAACCTTCTTGTGGCTGAAAAGCCTCCAGAAACCACTTTTCTCCTTCCAATTTCGAGCCGTTAATTTCTTCGACACGGGCTTTTTCGTTCGGCCTCAAACTAACCACAAAAGAATCCAGTGGTACGGAAATACCCAGACCTTCGGCTTTAAGATAGGCTTCCTTACGAGTCCAACAATTATAAAAGGCTTCGATTTGAAACTGAGCGGGGAGGGTGTTAATGGCAGCAATTTCCGCCGGGGAAAAGAACCTACCTGCCAGGCTGATTAAATCGGGCTTTACTTGAATTTGTTCCACATCTATACCAAGTTTTGTTCCTTCCCCAATTCCTAGCACTCCAACCCCATGTGAATGGGAAAGGTTAAAAATCAGGTTTGAGTTTATAAGAAAGGGTTTTCCTTTAACCTCATACTCAAACTGTAATTTATCCGGCTGTAGTCCACAATATTGGGATATTATCTGACGTAAAGTGCCTCTCGCGGCAATAAAATGCGATTTGTCGCGCTCGAAATAGTAACGTTCTGCCCGCTGTAACTCGTCCGGTGATAGCGTGGCTCTAAGGATTTGCAGCTTTTCTGCTGCTACATCTAGCGAAAAGCTGTAAATATGTAGCTGGTTAAGTAATGGTGTATTCATTATAAATCCCACAAAAAGTATCCCGGCTATGTATCTCTACTTTAGCACAGGATACTCTTTTTTAAACCTATTTAGTGGAGTAAACAGCACTGTTTTTCTCGTTTTTAAGCTACAGCCTTCACCTCGGAGGTACAGTGCGGGCAGCGAGTAGCCGCCTTGGCAATTTTGGTGGTGCAGTAGGGGCACTCTCGGGTAGTATCCGGCATAGGAGTCTCACCCGGTTTGTAGCGTTCCATTAACCTGTTAAGGGGTAAAACCACCAAAAAGTATACTACCGCGGCAATTATCAAGAAGCTAATTACCGTATTCAGGAAATCCCCAATCAAAAACTTAGAATTATTGATGGTGAAGGTAATATTGCTGAAATCCGGTTGACCACCGATAGCCGCTATAATTGGGGTAATCAAATCTTTTACTAGTGCCGCAACCACAGCTCCAAAAGCCGCGCCAATAACTACTGCAATAGCCAGGTCTACTACGTTTCCACGCAAGATAAATTCACGAAAGCCTTTCATTTAAGCTTCTCCTTTTTCACTCACACACAGATTTTTCTGCGAGAGGTTAAAATAAATCGTTGTTGTAAATAGCTAATAAATTTGCTCGGCGAAGAGCAAAACCCAGGCATGGGTACATATGTTTCGAGCTAATGGAGTAATAATTAAGAGGATAACGTGAAATTGCTTACTTTGTCAATACGAAATCCAAAATCCGATACTAATTGTTAGGGATTGCACCTCAGCCACTCCGGTGGTTACTTCTGGACAGGGCAGTTGCAAGGAAGAGAAATAAAAAAGGATGAAAAAGAGAGCAATCTAAGTTATGCTAAAGGTAACTAATCACTAGCATAAAATAGAAAGGCTCTCCAAATGCAATATAGCACACTTGAATTTAATTTGAAACTACCAGAGCAAGGACTGGTATTTGAGGCTGGGAGTTTGTACAGTCGGTTAGAAGAACTGGAAGATAAACGAGACTGTCGAGGACGGTTGTATGAGCTAGCCCCCATCCTATTCATCGCGGTACTAGCCAAACTAATGGGGCAAAACCAACTAGAGGCGCTTGCCCATTGGGCAAAACTTAGAACCCAGGCACTGTGCCAACTTTTGGGCTTGAAAAGACTTTCAATGCCGCATAAAACCACTTGGGCACGAATTCTGGGAGAGGCAATAGCAGTGGAGGAATTGGAAAAGCTAGTAGCGGAGTTTTTTGCCGAGCAAATAAGTCCAGAAATACCGAGTAGAGGTAGTGTGGTGGTGAGTATTGACGGTAAGACTTTAGGTGGGACAATCCCGAAGGGGCAAAGTCAGGGGGTACAACTAATGGCGGCCTACCTGCCACAAGTAGGGGTGGTGTTAGCTCAAGTAGTGGTGGAAAATAAAGCCAATGAGATAGTAACTGCTCCCAAAGTGTTAGAACAACTGGATTTACGGGGATTGGTAGTAACGGGGGATGCGCTGCAAACCCAACGCCAATTGAGCGTGGAAATAGTTGGGGGTGGGGGAGATTATTTATGGTTTGTGAAGCACAACCAACCGGAACTGAGGCGGGAACTGGAGATATTGTTTGAGCCAGAGCCAACCCCAGTTGGAGGCAGTCCCTACCCGACTGATTTCAGGCAGTACCGACAGGTAGAGAAAGGGCACGGGCGGCTAGAAGAACGAGTGATAACGGTCAGCAGTATGCTGGAAGGGTACAGCACTTGGCCTCATTTGCAGCAAGCTTTCAAGCTAGAGAAGAAAGTGTGGAATTTGCAAGGGGAGTTTGAATATGAGGAAGTGCGCTATGGCATAACCAGTCTACCGAGAGCTGTAGCGGAGGCAAACCGCGTGTTGTGGCTAGCTCGGCAGGAGTGGAGCATAGAGAATAAATTGCATTGGCGACGCGATGTGCTATTAAGGGAAGATTGGTCACAGCTAAGGCGAGGGAGCAGTCCCCAGGTAAATGCCATTTTGAACAATCTGGTAGTGAGTTTGTTGGCACTGGGTGGGTATCAGAATGTTGCCTTTGCCAGGCGTGAGTTTGAGTACAATCCCAAGTTAGCTCTCCCTTTATTAACTCTCTCGTCTTTGTCAACTTTTTGACTATGCAACTGCCCTG
>CASBQM010000681.1 GCA_949127645.1 Synechococcales cyanobacterium PMM_0036 | reverse complement strand
TATTAGATGTATCTTTTAAAGAACCAACTACCAATATTATTTTTTCCAAATTACTATTTATATCTTCTATATTTTTGTTACTAAGGCTTTCCTGTGAAGATTTATTAAAAATATCGAAATTATTTTTTACTTTATTCAGTTTTTTATTTAAATCATCTAATGTCGTATTATCTATATTATCTGCTTGTTTTGGAATAGACTCTTTAAATTCGTGAAATGAGCTCACGAAATCGCTAAACAAACTATTAATACTTCCTGGTGCTGCCGTTTTATTGGCAGATTCTGACGGGGAAGTATTTGATGCATTAGGGGGTTCTATTTGATCTGCACAACCTACTAACAAACTCAGCGTTAAAACCCCAATCAACAATGTATTTAATTTGTTCTTTTCCATTTTTCTGCCCATCGGTTACCTAAAACAGTTAGCAAAGCCTTTAATGCTAAAATAAAGGGTGGTTCAGGACGAATCTCATTCGATGACTTGCCCTTCATATTGATCAGAGAAGTTCTCAGTTCTTTTGCAGTATCACGCCAAAGCTTGCTGTTATCTTCTTCAATATTTTCACTAATTTTATAGCCTTCTAGAGGTTTGATACTTTGAATCTTTAATTTTCGCAGAGTCTCGTGAAAGCTATTGAGAAACTTCGGTAGCTGCACTAATTTTGGAACTGCGAAATCATCAATCCTTTGCTCAAGCTGTAGGCGGCATTTCCAGTCTAGAGGTTTCCCATTAATTTCACAACTTTCTCCAACAATCAACAGATCTTCTTCTTCACTGTCCAAATCTTCTAGCTGGCTGTCATACAGTACTAACCCACAAGCTACCTCATCTTTAGGTCTAGGATTCAACTCTGTGTTTTCTTGGGTATCCTTAAAACCTGAACCTAGACTCAATATCCGACTAAGTATATCATTTATTTCGCTGCTGTCGTCAAACTCACCTCCCTCCGCTAACCAGTTTAAAAAGCGAGAACCATTTCCTCCTACATAGACAGGAGTTATCTCATTCCTAGTGTACTTCCCTTCTTCATGAAGAACTTGCAAAAGAATACCAACATAGTAGTATAAACCTACAGTAGCAATTGCTATCAATTGGGTTAAACCTTGAAATTCAGGATCGTCTGCAACGTCGTCTCTTCTATTCTTTAGCCAGTCATCACCCTCTCGACGGAGTAATACATCTAACTTGGCATAAAACGGCGGACCATGCAATGCTGACCAATCGGCAAGATTAACTCGGAATTGACGTTCCAGAAAACCAGGATTTTTTTCTATAAATTGCGAAAATAAGTCTCTACCTGCTAACTGGACTGAGCATTGATGAACAAGTTTCTTTTCTTCCCATATAGAAATATCTGAAGTACCTCCCCCCATATCAATACATGTGCTGTTGATTAAATTGAGTTTTTCCTTAATTCCCGGCAGTATAAAATGAGCGTAATATTGGGCGACTGCTAGGCTTTCTGTGCGGTAAAAGTTAAAATTCTTTTCCTTTGTTGGTGAATTATGGATAATTCCAGTTGTTTGCTGTAATTCTTTAGTAATGTCACCCCAGGTTTTAGCATAACCACGCTTGTCGTTTGGCGAAAAGGCAGAGGGATAAGAAACAGCCCACTGAATCGTCTTAACGCTACTTTCTACAGCTTGAGCCGTAATTTGTAATGCTAAGTGTCTGATAAAGAGTCGATTCCAAGGAAGGAGATCTGTTTCCCACTTCAGGTTGGTTTTGATCCAGTTATCTAGATTAGGCTTAAAAGTCACAGAATCTCTGGGTATATAGATGCGACCATCAAAAATCGGGCGATTGTTTTCCTTATTGCCCCTTGTTGTCAAAACACTAGATATGGGCAGAACCATGTTGTCTGCTATAAAATACTCATAAAGCACCCGCGAGCGAACTTCTCTACTACTTTCAGTGACTTTAAAATGTAATGGTTCCAGATTTAAACGCTCTACTATACCACCTTTGTTGACATAAACATTAGTAAAAGAAGTGCCAAAGTCTACCCCAACTTTCCATGTAGTAGCGTTTGTAGTTCCCACTTCACGAGGTGGTTTTAACAAGATCAATCCTAAAAGATTCTTACTTTTGTCCTGGCAAGTAATAAATGATGGAAATTCTTCTAGATTGGTAATCTGATAGTTACCTGTATCTGGAAAATCTGGTCTGTTAAAAACCGAGATTGAACCAACACCTTTAAAGGAGTAGGTGTCTCTAGCTCCAGACCAAGTTATTTGGAAAGCACCATCTTCAAGTTTGCTACTGTAATAAAATGCGTAGTATTCCCGCCAGTTAGCAGCTTTGAAGTTAGGCCACACTTCTATCACAGGTAAGTCAGTTAAAGCATTTGCTTCGTTAAGCGGATAGTCTTTAAATATCCGATAGTTCTTAGGGGGAGTACCATTATTCAATCCTGAAAGTGGCAAGTCTAGAAATACACGTACTTGTGGTCCTGTGTTCGTATTTTTCTGCTCAAAGCTAATTTTGCCGATTAGATCCTCTGGGGTCAAGTATTCCAGCAATCGGGGATTAATGGGCATGAGAGGTGTGATAGGTTGCTCATTGTGCTTTAAGGATGTAGCCATCCTAGGCAGCAAACCACCAGGCAGAGCATTTTCTTGTTCTATAAAAAATAATGATTGCAGAAATACGTCTTGTTCTTTTAAAGAGTCAACATCCCATGTAGGTAATTGATTGAATTTGAAAGAAGCTAAATTTGTACTTTCATATATCCATATATCTTGTGCTGGTTGCCCCCAGGCACTGATGATTTTGTAAGGGTCAGGAATAATAATCAGTTCGCGTAAGGGAGTTTTTCCTTCACTGGGAATTAAGCGGACACTGGATGGCTTAGGGAATGCCTGGATAGGAAAATTAAGAGCTTTTAGAACTCCGCGATTGAACTCTTCACCAAAAAAGTGAGTTTTAATACTACGCTTCGGACTTTGATCTGGAGTTACACGTAAACTATTTTGAAAATCTGTTAAGTGTTTAGAGGCTACATTAATCGAGTTTTGATCGGCATCATATTGATACAGTTGCTCCCGGATATTTTGTAGCCACAGCCACAATTGAGTTTTTTCATCAACATTTAAATAATCTACTGGTTGTACTGGAGAGCGTAATCGACCGCCTTTAAACCAATCTAATGTGTCCCAATTCGCTTCTTCAGATGGGCAAATTATGGTACTAGGTGAAGTCATCCCGACAGGTGTTCCATTCCAGAGCAACACATAAACATCTTCCCAAGGATGTTTGCCATCTGACAGGCTGTATAAAGAGTTATTAGGAGAAGGTAGAAGTTCATATAGAGAACGGGCAAAAGTGTCTCTTCCTTTTAGATTCCCTAATTCAATTAACTCAGCTTTTATATTAAAATTCCGTACCTCTGCTAGAGCTAGAGCTGCTAACATTCCCTGCCACTCTTCAATCATCCGAATCCGCAAAGGGTATTTATCGTTATATAATGCCATTTCCATTGATAATGGGCGTGCCCACATATCGGGAATAGAACTGACAGTACTATCACGCCCTGGCGATGCTACTTCTAAGCTTGATGCTACATCTTGAAATGCTGTAGAATGCTGGAGATTCCATTCTCCAGCTGAACCTGGTTTTATATCAGTATCATCAAATTTTAGCTTGGGTAGTAAAAAAAAGGATGATGTGTCCATATTATTTCCATTCATGTTGCTACTTGTCCACTTAGATTTTGCAAAGAAGGTATAGATCCTTGGCTAGTCCTATCGCGCCCTTATTATCTGTTTTTTTTTCATCCAGTTTTTCCTTCAACCTTTGAATTGTATCCTGCTGTTGCTTAGTTCCTATATTACCATCAATCACCAGTTCTGGAAAGTTGTCAAGTTCTTTTTTGAGCTGTCCGTTCGGATCTGTAAAAGCACTACGCTTGAATAATTCAACGTTATCCACCGAGTAATGCAGACTACCGAGCCAGCGCAAATATGTTTCACACCATTGAGTGATATTTTTTATTGCGTCTTGCTGCTCTTGTTCATTAAAATCAGGGAGATTTGTTTGTTCTCCTGTAAGTATCTTACCTAAAAAACCTTGAGCAGGGCGAAAGTACTTTATAAACCAAGGTGCTTTAGTTTGGAAATTTTTCACTCCCATTTCACGGGCAATGGTCAATTCAGGATCGATTCCAGTTATCCATGCAAACGCAAATCGAGTAGCATTAACAAGCTCTCGCTTAACTTCATTACTTTCTGGTAGATCTTTCCAAGTTATACATCTAGGATCGTTGCGGCTAATAAGTACAACTGGTGGAGTGCTTGGACTCAACAAGAAATGTCTAGCTGCTAGTGCTGCGTATAATTCAACGAAGTGAGGCTCATTTTTTTGATTATTTTTGCCTACACTAAATTGCTTGACAGATGCTAAATCCTGATCGCCTATTAAATAAACTGTGTCAAACTTTTCTTTGGCTTGGGTTACGTAGTAATTTAAAGCCGCTTCAGTATTTAGCAAAAACTGTTCTGGACGAGCATATACTTTTTCATCCTGAGCTTTTTCAGGTGGCACTGCAAACTGAAAATAAGGTAACATCAGTAAACCACCTATTTTTACCTGCTCTCCATCCGTAATCGATTTCAACTTATTACGAATCAATTTTCCAATGGTCGGAAACCCAGATGCCCCTGTCCCTCCAAAAATAGAGCCACACAGAAATATTTTTGGATATTTTCCAGATGCACCTATATCTTGCTTAATATCTTGAATTAATTTACTCCAAGTTTCGTGATTTGTTTCATCTAAGTTGACTTGGCTCATGATAGCTGCACCAATAGCAGGTCGTCCTCGAAAGCCTACATCCAAATTGGCTTCTCGCTCTTCCTTAGTATATAGAACATCAAAAAGGTGTCCTAATGCTGGATTATTTTGTTTATAATTTTCATACTTAAAAAAAGACCCTAAATTTTTATTTATACTGTCGTTGAGTGGAGCCCATTCTGATGACTCTATCTGTGTCTTCATCCAAGAAAATTTTCCTATATCCTTTGCCACCCGAATGTAACACTTTTCATATACTTTTAGACTTTCTTTGGTTCGCTCTAAGTTGCCATTAGATTTGTCTGGGTCTATAAATAAGACTCGTATTGGTTCTTCAGAAAACAGACCAGTTGCAGCTAAATGAATAATTGCTTCAACGCACCTAGACCCAGTACCACCTATTGATATAATATAAATTCCCATTATCCCAACCTAAATAAGCGACGTAAGAAAAATGAACCTGGAACAAGAAACTTAACTGCTAGTGGAGAATTGATTGCCGTAGAAAACCAAAACAGGAATAGTACGTCAAACACATAAAAACTGGCAAGCGAGAGCAGTGCATCCTTACTGCCATTAAAAAAATACAGAGCAACGCCAATACCCAGAATGGGCAGGAGCATAAATAGCCACCATATCAGTCCCATCCGTGAGACATCATGGGCTCCCCTGACTTTTGCTTTTGCGCCAACCAAGTACCACA
Organism: Synechococcales cyanobacterium PMM_0036; assembly: GCA_949127645.1. Classification (GTDB taxonomy): domain Bacteria; phylum Cyanobacteriota; class Cyanobacteriia; order Elainellales; family Elainellaceae; genus Drouetiella. Next base: position 2,343 of record CASBQM010000681.1, on the reverse strand, counting down.
ATGCTGTTGAAATAACTGCAACAGCGAATACAATGGCAGCTCCGTTAGTGTAATTGCCACCAACCCAACTTTCTGGATCGACATCACTCAGAGAAATAGCACCACTTTTATAAAGCCAAGGCTGTACCAAAAACACCAAAGCAGCGCCAACCAAGCTGAGGACAATGATCCGAATAATTTCTACTATCCACGGTTCCATCGAGTTTCCAGTAGTTTAACTTTTGTTAAATTAAATTTTTTGCTTGACTAAAATTCGGCTCTCTCGGCTTTGTGGTGATAAGTTAGGCTTATACGCACAGATAATCGTCGTTTCAGCCTTTCGTTAGGCAGTTTTTTGTATCTAGTTATACATTTATCACCACATATCCGGGATCTCCGTATATTTTTCCGCCAGAGATGGCGTGTTTAATTATGCCTACCTGTTTATTAAACCACTATGGAAAGCACTATGTCAATACAATAAAGAGAATTTCCGTATAATTACGTACCTAGGCGAAATAAAAATACAAAACTACGTGATTATACTGTTTGATACTCAGCATTTATTCTGATATGCTCTAAATCAGGACTTACGCAGCTACACTACATATAGCGGTTCGCTACATAGCGGTTCGTAGGGGCAATCCCCTGTGGTTGCCCCTATATATGCCCAGTCTGCTACAGTACTGTAAATGTCAATCTGTGCTTTCAACCAATATTTGGCATAAAAGTATCCTATGATACATTTACTTAGAATATATATCAAGAATGTCAAAAATCTTCACAAATCTTCATCAACCACTAGCACGAGTAAAGCAAACCGATTAGTACTCGTTGCTACGTTACTACTGCTGAGTGCCTGTCAAGCACCCTCTAACGTCGATTTAACCTGTGACGTTTCCCCAGGAATCACCAACAACCAAAGCCAGAAGACTAACCAGAAGTCGAGTAATATTACTATTGCCATCCACCTTGACGGAACCCCATCAATGCAGGGATTTGTTAAGAATTTTACCAATAGTAACTATATCAAGACCTTAAATTTGTTGGATACTGCCGCTACCACAGGTTGGTCAAAATCTCAATCTACTATTAAGTACTATCGTTTTGGCACGGAAAGTCAACAGCTAAAAAACAGGGAAGCTTACTTACAAGCACAACTTCCAGATTTTTATAGCGGTAGTGAAGTGGTTTTTCAAGAGAGTCAAATTGAAACGGCTATGGCTAACTCAAGCCCAGATAAAGGTAAAAATCCTAATGTAGTTTCAATTGTAGTAACTGATTTGTATCAAAAAGACTCCGATATGAATTTACTTTTAGACAATTTGAAATCGAAATACTTGCAAAAAGGATATGCAGTAGGAATTTTAGCAGTTAAAAGTCAATTTAATGGGATGGTATACGATGTCGGAATTCGAGGAGATAAATTTTCCTACAACACGGAAGGAAAACCAGTCGAAAAGTTTCATCCATTTTATGTAATTTTCCTAGGAAGTTATGAGAACATAGCACAATTTTATTCCGAAATGAATCGACAGGGAGCAGATTTTATCGATGTCACACACTTAGTTATTTTTTATCCGCAGTTAATTAAAGAATTGTCAACTTTAAGTCTAGAAAAAGAATCTACTAAATTCCCAAAAGGCATCAATCGTTTAAAAACTATGTGGGTGAAAAGTAATAATATTAATGTAGCTTTAAAAACCAACGAGCAACCAGTTGAACTTTTAAGTATAAATAGCAGTCTTAGTAAAGATGATACTTTCAAAAATAAAACTTCCTACGAGCCGTTGCCTTATACTTTAAAAGCTAAACTTGACTCTAGTGACAGAAACGATTCTTTGGGTGTAGATATAAAAGTAAAAGTTTTCGATCCAGCCACTAAAAGCTTTAAAGAACAAGCGCCTAATAATCAGTCTACTCAACAAGCATTAACATTTAACAGTTCGGAGTTAGTTGATGATAAAAACATATATGTAAATACAAAAATCGATCCGACACTTTTAAAAGATGGGACTTATTTTTATACGATCGATCTCGTAGCTAAAGAATTAATAGAACCAAAATGGTGGCAAGAATGGAATTCTGATGGCACCAGTTTAGATGGTTCCAAGACTGATAACGTGTTACCTTTTTTACGAGGTTTAAAAAACCTAACACTAGAAATAGATAAACCAGTTATTGGTCGCCTATGCTACGTAGTTCAGAAAAGTTAGAAGCTATATTTATTGGTAACGGGTTAGCGCAAACAATCTTTTGACGAAGCAAGCAGTTATGAAAGCTAATGAACTAAAAAAACGATATGCAGATGGAGAGCGGGATTTTACTGCCACTGACTTGAACGGTGCAAGCCTCAACTGGATC
>CASBQM010000680.1 GCA_949127645.1 Synechococcales cyanobacterium PMM_0036 | reverse complement strand
GCGCTCGCGCGTCCAGATGGAACGATCGCACTCCAGACGGAAGGCGTTTGCCCAGGCGAAATTTTGACCGCATCTCGTGGCAGCGGAGGATTTGGCTACGATCCGATTTTCTATGTCCCAGCACAGCAGATGACGTTTGCAGAGATGCCCGCTGACGTAAAGCACGAAATTAGCCACCGAGGGCTGGCTTTTCAGGCGTTGCTGCCGCAGATGAAGCTTCTGGCGATCGGTTGAGTGCCTTTTTGGATTTTAGATTTTAGAGGCTTTCACGGTTGACAGCTTTCAAAATTGTTCATTACTTTACATTTTTGCCCTCGATCGCAGACTATATCTTTAGTAACTTCCCGCTACAACTGGAACAAGCTGCATTCGTTGGCTTTCTTCGTTGGTGTATGGGTTTGTGTGATTAGGAGCTTCTGAAATGACCGAAGTAATGTCTGTTCCTGCGTTGGATACTGCGATCGCCTCACGCTACGAGGTTGCATGTTACGAGGTCGAGCAGGGTTTGGTGACACAAGATAGGCTAAAGGAACGGAGCAAGCTGCTGCAAGGAGAAATCTTGCTAGAAACGCGATCGCACACATCTTGGGGCGGCGCAGTCACGGCTCAGATGTATATTCCACTAAAGCGATCGGAAGTTTGGCAGCAACTCACCGACTACCCGCGCTGGGTACAGTTTTTCCCTGACCTAGTGCAGAGCGAGGTGATCGATCGCCTGGAAGGTCGCAAGCGCCTCCGTCAGGTTGCCCGTAAGGCATTTTTCCTGCTAACGGCTCAGGTTGAGATTTATCTCAAGGTGCTGGAAACCGTGCAAACCACCTGGCAGCAAATTCAGTTTCAAATGGAAAAAGGCAATTTCCATGATTTCGCCGCCAACCTGCACCTGCAAGATTTTGGATCAGGCACGCTGCTCACCTACACTGTCCAAGCAACGCCAACTTTGCCCATTCCTAGCCAGTTTATTCAGCAGGCGATGCGGCTAGATTTACCTGCTAATATGCAAAAAATGCGGCAGGTCTTGTGTGGATGCTAAACGCTAAAGCAGCGATAAGTTAAAGAATTTATTACTTTACAGATTTTATTCATAGGTATGATTGACCGATTTTTTGACCCTGCCCGTTGGTCTAGTTTTGCAAGAAGATCTGCAAGAGGAAACGTAGCGATCGGCATAGGTTTAGTAGGAATCTTGAGTGCGGTTGCTCCAGGAAAAGCTTTGTCTGCGGAGGCGATCGCCCAAGCTCAGCCTACCCAAGCCCAGCCTGCTCAATCCCAGCCGTCGCCTTCTAACCCATCTTCAGTGCAGACTGCGCCATTTATGCAGCGGCTGCAAACTATGTTCTCCCCAGAAATTCGGGCAATGCTAAACGCTTGCCAGCAGGGGCAGGGAGGCGTTGATCTAGCCTCTAATCAGAATGGTCTAGTGACTTGTGGAAATGGTTCGTTAGCTCCTGATATTGCGTATACTCAATACCTCAGCACCCTCTCGGATCTAATGGCGGCAAGTACGCTCTTAGGAATGCGGGTTGCCTTCTCGTCTGACCCACGGCTCAAGCCCGAAATGGCGACTCAGTTGCTCTCTAATCCTCAATCGGCGGCTCCGCTCCGGAACGCCTTGACTGACCTGCTGGGCAAGGTAGGTATTCTTTCGGTCAAATCTCCGACCTCGCCCGGTCTTCTCGCCGATGAGGTGATGAAGCGGCTGTTGCCCACGGTGCAAAGTACAAACAACTTGACCACTTTGTTGGGCACCTCTGAGCAATATAGCCAGGTCGTCAACCAGTTCTGCAAATCTCCGGGTACGTCCCTAGAGCAAATTCAGCAGACGGTAGCTATGGATTCTCCTCAAATTTATGCGGTCTGCCTTCAGGAAGCAGGGCTAGCTGATGAATTACAGCGGACTCTGCGTTAGGTCTGATGACAATTATCTTGACCAATGATGATGGTATTGATGCCCCCGGACTGCGATCGCTCTTTCAGGTGGCAACGACTAAGAAGCTGAAGAATGTGGCGATCGTTGCTCCTCAACTTCCCCATTCGGGCTGTGGTCATCAGGTGACAACCGATCGCCCGTTCCAGCTCGAACGCCGCAGTCTGGCTGAATTTGCGGTGGGTGGCACTCCTGCTGACTGCACCCGTGTTTCTATCAGCCATCTCTTTCCAGATGATGTAGAGTGGGTGCTATCAGGCATCAATCCGGGCGGTAATCTAGGCGCTGATGTCTACATTTCGGGCACCGTAGCAGCCGTCAGAGAGGCGGCTCTCCATCGGATTCCAGGCATTGCCATTTCTCACTACATCCAGCAGAAGCGCCCGATCGACTGGGATCTAGCTGCTCAACTTTCTCTAAAAGTTTTAGACAAGCTGATGTCTTGTCCCTCTCAGCCAGGAACTTACTGGAACGTTAATCTGCCTCACTTAGACACTCATTCTCCAGAGCCAGAAATCATTGTCTGTCCGCTCTGTACGCAGCCTTTACCCGCTGCCTATCGGCTGGAAGCAGATCATTTTTACTATGCTGGAGATTACAGCCAGCGTGTCCGCGATCCCGGCTCTGATGTAGAGGTTTGTTTTTCGGGTCAGATTTCTGCCACCCTGATCGAACTTTAAGGGCAAACTGGATCAATCATCCTTCGTCATCTTACAGGTTATGACCCAGCGATTTAGGTATCAGACTCGACTTCTCCTCATGGGCAGTCTGGTGGCAATAGTGACCGCTTGTAGAGACGGTCAGGTGAATTTACTCAAAGAATCAGATTCCACCTCTGTGCCTCCATCTGCTGTGACGACTGCGGCGACAACAGGTTCGTCTCAGGCGGCTTCACCTGACCGTGGGAAAGGCGGTACTTCTGAGACAGGTAACTATGAAAAGGCGATCGCTCGAGCTACTGCCGCCGCTACCATTACCCAATCGGCTCAGTCTCAAGACGACTGGCGTTTAGTTGCCGATCGCTGGCAGCAGGCAATTCGGCTCATGGGTGCAGTACCCAAAACCAGCAATCGTCAGGTTCAGGCTCAGCAGAAATTGACAGAATATAAGCGTAATCTGGCTTATGCACAGCAGCAGACGCGTCGCTCCACAGAACTGCCAAGCGGGGGCATTGTGCGATTGCGTACCGGACAATTGCACAATGCGCAATCGCCTCAGCCTCGCCCAACCTCAATTCCTCAGTCCGGTTTGCCAAGCAGAGCAATAGCGATCGCCCCCTCTACCCTCAGTCAGACAGTTAGCCCACCTGAAATGCTTCCGGTTGCCTCTCGTTCGGAATCAAGCCAACCCCACGTTTTTTCAGTGCCGATTGTCCGTCGGGCAGGCAGTACGCCTGTAGTCAGCGTCACGTTTAACGGCAGTCAATCTTTTGAGATGATCGTAGACACTGGAGCTAGCGGTACATTGATTACCCGAACTATGGCAAACGCCTTGCGTGTCGTGCCAGTTGCCCAAGCCAACGTGGATACCGCTAGCCAACGCAACGTTACCGTGCCATTGGGCTACGTTAGCTCTATCAGCGTCGGGGGCGTGACGGCTCAAAACGTTTTGGTGGCGGTTGCCGGCCCGGAGTTGAGTATTGGGCTATTGGGACATGATTTCTTCGGAGGCTATGATGTCACGATTCGAGAAAACGAAGTTGAATTCAGCGAACGGTAAATTCAGCGAACGGTAAATTCAGAGAACGGTAGAGCTGCTTGCCCTCACTGCTTTCCTCTTTACTGATAATCTTCAGAGGAATCTGGATCTAGCTCCCAGCGCCGATCGTCTCGACTTTCCAAAATTTCGGTGGTTCTCAGGAAGGCGCGATCGTCCATCTCTATGCCCACGGCTGCTCCCATCTCGTCTACCAAGTCTTGATCAGGCGTAGGAGCCGTTCCCCCGATCGCCTGATCTCCCACCATATCTGTAGGCACATCCTCTAGCTCAATGCTTTCATCGGTATTGCTATCGATTAAGCTAGCCTGATCGCCGGAATCGAGATTTACAAAGGCAAGACCTGACTCGATCGCCGCTAGCTCTTCGGGAGTCAAATCTGCTTGTTCGCTGTCAAGATTGCTATTAAGGTTGCCGTCAAAGTTATTTGCCATAGGAGTCTATATAGTCGAACCTCTTGAAAGATATCTCGCAGCGCCCTAAGAGAAACCCTCATAAGGATAGAGAAACTTCTAGGCTTGGACTGGCAATCGATCGGATTCTTGCACCCACAGCAGAGGCAGCATCGCCAGTAACCGTAAGAAACTCGACAGGACAAACACCGCCAACAATCCATTTAACCCGTCTGGATGCCAGGATTGGGCGAGAAAGCCGCCTGTCAGGGTTCCCAGAGCGCCCGTTACGCCAGAAATAGCCGCCACCATTCCAAAATAGCTGGCGGGATTGCGAAGCGGTGCCACACTGATTTGTAAATTGTTGAGACACAGATCGATCGCTGCCGAGGTGCCGCCAATCAGTAAATGCAGACCCGGTAGCCATAGCCAAACGGAAAGCGAACTGGCATCAGTCCCCAGCCAAAATAACGGAGTGATGGCGACGACAATCCCACTGCCTAGCAAAATAGGGCGGTTGCCAATGCGATCGGCTAACTTGCCCCAGCCGACTAGCAGCAGCAAATTCGCCCCGGCTGTGAAGCTGTTGTAGACAGAGACTTTGGCAATGTCGATATGCAAAATATCCAGCATATACAGGTTATAAAACGGCGTGCCAATGTTGACGGCAAAAAGCCAAAAGCTAACGTAGACCAAAAAGATCATCTGATTAGGTGGCAGAGCGCGATCGAATAACGGCAGGGTAGGTGACGAAAGCGATCGCTCTGGCTGAAAGCCGACCGCCTGCGGATTAACGTCTGTCATGAAACTCTGGCAGATTAGGCTAAGCAACCCGGCGATCGTTGCCAAAACCAGCGCCATGCCAAAGCCCTCGATCGAGCCACCTTGCCATTGGGATACTAGCCATCCTGCCGCTGGAATCGCAATGAGACTGGTTAAATTAGCGGCACTGCTGCGGATGCTAAAGTAGCGTCCCCTCAGCCTCCGAGGCACCAAAATCACCATCCAGCTCAGCCAAGAGGCGCTGCTTAAGGCTGCAAGCAGGGCGCTGGCTAGAGCTGTGATCAGCGTTAGCCGAATCAAAATTTGGGCATCCAAACTATACCAAACCGAGTATCCAATGCCGATCGCCAATACCCACCACATGAGGCGGGCGGTGCCATTCATCCAAAAGCCATAGGCATAAAGGCTACTAGTCTTCTGAGAAAGATGAGCGCCAATGGGCTGCACCAAATTCGCCAACATGGGAATGGCGGTGAGTAACCCGATCTCTAAGGTGCTGGCTCCCAACTCCAGCAAGAAATTTGTGAGCAAAACTCCAGTCGTAACGTTGGAGAACAGCGTTGCAAAAACATCGTCTAGAGTTGAAGCTTGCAGACTTGTCCGGATGGCATCTTTGGTTAACTTTGGGGCAGAGGTTAACTTTAAAACAGGTGAGGGAGGGG
>CASBQM010000679.1 GCA_949127645.1 Synechococcales cyanobacterium PMM_0036 | reverse complement strand
GACCTTGCCCCACCCGCGCCACGCACTGAATGCCCTCAGCTCCAGCTTTGCTAACTAGCTCGCCCTCAGCGAATCGCATTAGCTCAGTGTCAAACTGCCCTTCGCCCGAAATCAGGCTGGGATGGTGCGTCATGGCGCGAACCACCCGCTCCATATCTACACTGTCTCCAGAGCCAAGCTGAGCATAAAGCGTCGCCATTTGCCCTAGCTGCATAAAGTAGGTGGGTGCGCCGCAGTCGTCATGGGCATAAATAAACTCTTCCGGCGGCATCTTCAGCAGCTCAGCCATTTTGGTCACAATCAAACGCTGTACCGGATGATTACGCTGAAGGTAGTTGCTGATTGGGAAATTGCATTGACGACAGACTGCCAGCATCCCGGCGTGTTTTCCTGAACAGTTATGTTCTAACGGACTCCGCTTGCCCGATGGCACGGGGCATTGCAGCGCAGTTGGCTCCACGTCGCAGCGCCAGAGAATGTTAAACACCTGACGCGCCTGATCAACCGTGCCCTGATGAGAGCTACACATCACCGCCAAATCACGATCGGTCAAGCCAAACCTTTCTAGGGTGCCCGTATTAGCAACCGCTAAAGCCTGAAACGGCTTCAACGCCGATCGGATAAAGCTAGAAGTCTCTGGATTGCCTGCTACAGACAAAACTCGCCCCCGACTGTCTGAGACAACAGCCTGGACTCGATGCGTCGATTCAATAATGCCCTCTCGCAGTAGCCGCACCTGAAGCTCTGCGGTTTGGATGGTGCGTTTTCCCCTTGTCATGGCTAAAACTGTGCCACACTCCCGTACCCGCTGCAAGCGATCGCTACAAAAACATCCACAAAACACCGCCTAAAATAAACAGAGCTAAAATTACGCCAAAGGTCATTTTCAGCCTTTGCAGCACAGACTTAAGCTGATAGCTAACAATCAGATTGTCTCGCTGTAACACCTCTTCCGGCTTCGTCCACTCTTGACCATCATACCAACCCGACTCTTCATAAAAAATTGTGGCTTTAGAGAGGCGATCGCACACATACACCCAGCCCAGATACAGCCGCAGCAGCGCCAATAAAGGAATCACCATGGCACCTGCCGACCCAAAGATGAGGAACTGAGCCGGATGCTTAGCGATATGAAAACTGGTGGCTGCCACCGGACCCGCCACCAGCCAGCTCAATGTCCACAAAATGGCAATGGGCTTGATAAATCCCTGTGAATCTAGGGTTGCCCAGCTAAAAAACCAGGATTCCTTTAGCTCCTGGTATTCATTAATAGGCTGCTGCTCAGTAGGAACAGGACAAACAGGGGCAGAAGACGGCATGATTTGGACGCAAACTGGATGCCTTTACTTTAACGCCTTTACTTTAACGAATCTGCTGCTGTCTGGGCTAGGGGCACAAACTTTGTCCGCTCAGCATGACCCCAGAAAGCTTCAAGCCCATAAAATTCTCTGGCTTTAGGCATGAAAACATGGGCAATCACATCTCCGTAATCCAACAAGATCCAGTAGCCTTCCGATCGCCCTTCAACCCGCAAAGGCAATCGCTGCCAGTCTTTTTCGACCTGACCTTCAATAGAGCTGGCGATCGCCCTCACCTGCACGCTCGAAAGACCCGTCACCATCACGAAGTAATCAGCAATGTAAGACACGTCAGCCACCTTCAGCAAAACAATATCGCCCCCTTTGCGATCGTCTGCTGCTTCAGCAATGGTCATAGCTAGCTTGCGGCTATCTTCTTTACGGCTGTCCTCTTCAATGTTTGCCTCTCGCCGCTTGGGTGGAGTCGCAATGGTGTTTTCAGAATTCTGGGCTTGAAAAGCGTTAAACATCAAGAAATACATTCTCCTAAAAAATGGGTGATTGAAACCAGTCAGCTTGAAGCCTCTAGCAAGTCTAAAACTTTATCTCCCGATAGTTCCGATCATAGTGAACACAGTCGATTTCGGGAACGGTAGCAGCGCATTTTGGCACATTAGGTTACAAAACAGCGGGCTACAAGACAGCGGGCTACAAAATAACAAAAGCTGTCAGATGCCCTTACTCTCGGTGACAACGCGCAGCCAGATTAGGCAGAAAAACAAGAGCTGCAAGGCGATCGGCTAAAGTTTGCATCAAATTGATACTGGCTGAAGTGAAGCTAGTCTAAGACTTCAAGATGATCCTTCTGCTTCAAACCTGCCTGTTGAAGAGAGGTTAAAGCAGATTTGCATCTTTTATGAGCCTAAAGTGAATGCCGTGTTCTCACGGTAGTAAAACTTACCCGTAAATTAATACACCTAAGTTCAACACTAGGTTGAACATTGGGCAGTCGTGTGTTTGGTCGCATCATCTCAGCGCTTGAACAAACTATGCGGATTTTGATTTATTCCTATAACTACTATCCTGAACCGATCGGCATTGCGCCTCTGATGACAGAGCTGGCAGAGGGACTGGTTGCACGAGGTCATGAAATCAGAGTCGTGACAGGAATGCCCAACTATCCTCAGCGGCAGATTTATCCCGGCTACCAGGGCAAGCTCTATTGCACCGAAGAGCGAAACGGCGTGGTGATTCAGCGGAGCAGCGTATGGATTCGTCCTCAGCCCGGACTGATTTCGCGGATGCTGCTAGATGGCAGCTTTGTGCTGACTAGCCTGCTTCAGGCTTTAAGAGGCTGGCAGCCTGACGTAATTTTGCTGACGGTGCCGCCCTTGCCGATCGCCATTCCTGCAACGCTGCTGGGCTGGCTTTACGCCTGTCCCGTAGTGCTAAACCTGCAAGATATATTGCCAGAGGCGGCAGTACATGTGGGGCTAGTTAGCAATAAACAGGCGATTCGGGTGTTTGAGGCGCTAGAAAAGTTTGCCTACCGCACGGCGCATACCATTAGCGTGATTACGGAAGGCTTCACAGATAACTTAGTGGGCAAAGGAGTGGCGATCGAAAAAATTCGCTGCATTCCCAACTGGGTCGATGTCAAGTTTATCCGTCCCCTGTCAAAAATCCACAATCCGTTTCGCCAGATTCATGCGCTGCAAGACAAGTTTGTGGTGATGTACTCCGGCAATATTGCCTTAACTCAGGGGCTAAGGACAGTGATTGAGGCGGCGGCAAAACTGCGGCACATTCCCGAAATAGTATTTGTGATTGTGGGTGAAGCCAAGGCATTAGATAATTTGTGGCAGGTTTGCATGG
>CASBQM010000678.1 GCA_949127645.1 Synechococcales cyanobacterium PMM_0036 | reverse complement strand
TCGTTTAGATCTGTGACATTGATGGTCAGAACTTTCTCGGTGCTGAGAGTGCCGGCATCGGTCGATCGCACCCGAATCGAGTAGGTAGGTTTGGCTTCAAAGTTGGGGGAAGCATTGATCTGGAGCTGATTGCCGACGATCGTGAAAGCTGCATTATCTGTGCTGCCTGTTCCCGTAACTAGCGTGTAGGTGAACGTGTTGCCTGTATCCGGATCGGTAGTGGTGAACGTGCCCACGGATGAGGCGGCAAGCACGTTTTCTGGCACCACCAAGCTGCTGAGCGTGATGTTTGTGGGGGCTTCGTTGACATCGGTGATGGCGATCGTCAGGGCTTTCTCAAAATTGAGTCCACCTGCGTCGCGGGTTCTCACCCGAATGGCGTAGGTGGGCTTGGTCTCAAAGTCAGGTGAGCTAACGATTTGAAGCTGATTACCGACGATCGTGAAAGCTGCATTATCGGTGTCGCCTGTTCCCGTGACCAGCGTGTAGGTAAAGGTATCACCTGTGTTGGGATCGGTAGTGGTGAATGATCCAACGGCGGCATTATCACCCGTGTTCTCGGCAAGGGTGGCAGGAGCCAAACTCAGATCGGTCGGAGCCTGATTGCCCGGAGCTTCAGCCAGATCGTTGATTTTGACCGTCAGAACTTTGTCAAGGATCAGCCCGCCTTGGTCGGTGGTTCTCACCCGAATGGAGTAAGTGGACTTCGCTTCAAAGTTAGGTGAGCTAACGATGCTGAGGGCACCCGTTGTAGCGAGGCTAAAAGCCGCATTATCGTCACCGCCCACTCCGGCGACCAAAGCATAGCTAAACGTGTCGCCACTATCCGGATCGGTGGTGGCAAGGTTGCCGATCAGCGAATTGGCAGGGACATTCTCATCGATATTGTCTGGCGCAAGAACGATGTTGGTCGGCGCTTCGTTGAGGTTATTAACGCCGATCGCCAAAGCCTTTTCAAAAAACAGTCCGCTCGAATCGGTGGTGCGAACCCGAATGGCATAGGAAGGCTTGGCTTCAAAGTCGGGTGAGGCACTGATCAAAAGCTGTCCGCTGGCAGAAATGGTGAAGGCAGCGTTGTCGGTGCTGCCCGTGCCCGTGACTAGCGTGTAGGTAAAGGTGCCCGGTCCATCTGGATCGACGCTGCTAAAGATGCCAACGATCGTTCCTGCGGGCTGATTTTCGTCGATGGCTGAAGGGGTGAGCGCCAGATCGGTCGGGTCTTCTGTAATGTTGTTGACGGCGATCGTCACGACTTTATCAACGACAAAGCCGCCTAGGTCAGTCGATCGCACACGAATGGAGTAGGAAGGCTGGGTTTCGAAATTGGGCGATTCTAGCAGCGTCAGCGCGTTGCCAGCAATGGAAAATCGAGCGTTATCTGTGGCTCCGGTGCCCGTAACTAGCGTGTAGGTAAAGCTGTCGTTGGTATCTGGATCGAGGGTGCTAAGGGTGCCGATCGCTGTATTAGCAGGAATATTCTCATTGATGCTAGCGACACTCAGCGCAAGATCAGTTGAGGCTTCATTGACATCGTTGATGGCAACATTCAGCGCTTTTTCAAAAAATAGCCCACCCGCATCAGTGGTTCTAACGCGAATTGAGTAGCTGCTCTGAGCCTCAAAGTTAGGTGAGGTATTAATGAGGAGCTGCCCCCCGGCGATCGAGAACGCCGCATTGTCAGTCGCGCCAGTTCCGGCAACTAGCGTGTAGGTAAAGGTATCGCCTGGATTAGGATCGGTCGTGGCAAAAGTGCCGACGATCGCATTATTTGCAACGTTTTCGTTGAGGTTGGCGGGGGCGATCGCCAAATTAGTAGGAGCGGCATTAATATTCGCTGTGGCAGAGAATACTTGCCCATAAATGCCGCCCACCGGATCGCCCGTCTGATCTTGGCTTGTCCAGACCACCGCCAAATTGCCGTCTTTATCAGAGGCGGCAGAAGAGAAAAACTGGTCGTTGATCGTGAAAGTATTAACCTGAATCTCTGCTTCTAACGGCACGCCCGAAGCGCTATACCGCTTAAGAAAAATGCCATTGCCGCCGCCCGTAGATTCGCCAGAAGTGCTAGACCAGGTGACGACAAAGCCTCCCAAGGGCACATTGGTGCTAATGGGCAGAGTCGTCACGGTCGAATACTGCTGATCGCCAGACGAATTAGCGTTAACCTTGATTTCGCCAGTTTGGGGTGAGCCATCTGCCCCAAAGCGCCGGACATAGACCTCCTGACCGTCAAATACCCCGTTGTCGCTAGTCCAGCTCACGACGAAGTTGCCGCTGGTGTCGATCGCCACACTAGGATTGCGCTGGCTTTGGGCAGTCGTCGTGTTGACAATAAACTCGTTGCCTTGGGGAACGCCCGCCGCATTGTAGCGTTTGGCGTAAATGCCGAAGCCATCGCCGTCCTGCCCGTTGCTCTCCCAAACCACTACAAAGCTGCCGTCTGGGGCGATCGCCACCGAAGAACTCTGCTGATCGCTCAGCACAGCAACGCTATCAAAATCAGTGTCTGATCGGGGGTTAACGGCTAACTCTACGCCCTTTTTGGTGCCGTCAGCGTTGAATTGCTGGGCATAAACTCCCCAACCATCCTGATCTTGAAGCTCGCTCGACCAGGTAATCACATATCCCCCTGTCGCATTCATAGCGATCGAGGAGTTCTGCTGATTATCAAGAACATAGGTGTTGACTAGGGTTTCGCTCCCCAGCGCCAACCCATTTTTGTCATAGCGCTGCACAAACACGCCCGATGCGCTCGTATCGATTGGAGTGGCTGGCTTGCTCGTCCAGGTGATGGCAAAGTTACCCGTTGCGTCGATGGCAACCGAAGGACTAAGCTGGTCGCCAGAAATTCGGGTATTGACGCGAAATTCTGCACCCACGGGGCTACCCGTTTTGTCATAGCGCTGGGCATAAACTCCCCAGCCCACTGGGCTGCTGGGGTCATCTTGCCCTTGACTTGACCAAACGACAACGAAACCTCCGTTGGGGTCCATTGCCACAGCTTTAATCGGTCGCCGCTGCGTGCCCTGCACCGAAGCAGTAGACTGGTCTGCTGCCGTAGTGGTGTTGATATGAAGTTCGCCGCCGACGGGAGTAACGGGCATAGCACGGGTCTCGTTAGTGATGACAAGGATTGAGCGATGGAAAAATTGAACGATGGAAAAATTGAACGATGGAAAAATTGAACGATGGAAAAATTGAACGATGGAAAGAGCTACAGGAAGGCAAGGTACACCCTCAAGATTCACCCTCAAGATTCACCTATGATTCTGAGGGTACCCACTTGAAATGCAACAATTACAGTAAATTCACATACAGTAAGTTCACATACAGTAAGTTCATAGAAGTGGTCTGGCGAGCGCTGGGCAAATATGCTAATCGGCGTTGCTGAATTGATGTACGAATTCTCAGACTGACTCTCACCCTAGCCCTCTTCCGAATGGAGAGGGAATAAGAGTTTTAGCTCCCTTCTCCCTAGAGAGAAGGGTTGGGGATGAGGGCAGTTCATCTTTGTATTCAGCAACGCCTGCTAATCGAACAAGCGCAGGCTGATTCGCAGGTCACTCACTTTGCAGCATTTCTACAGCTACGAAGCAAGGTATGATCTGGGATCTGGCTACGGCGATGGTTGACTCTAGGGGTGGCTAGCTACAGCAGTAGCTCAAGGTCATACTTCAGAATGAGCCATAGATACTGTTAATAGCGTCTTAAACAAAGTTTTCCTTAGGTTTAACCCCAAGGGTAGCTTTGCCCTCTAGCCATGAAGTCTAACAAAGGTATCCCACGTTGCGGCTATATTGCTTCTATTGTCTAGAGATTTTATGTGTCTAGAGATTTTATGTGTCTAGAGATTTTATGTGTCTAGAGATTTTATGTTTGGGGATTTATGGCTTGGGAACCCATCGGGAAATTATTTGAGAGCTGCATATGAAACATACGCTTTCCGTTTTGGTTGAAGATGAGGCTGGCGTGTTGACGCGGATTGCAGGGCTGTTTGCCCGTCGCGGATTCAACATCGAAAGTTTGGCGGTTGGGCCTGCCGAGCAGATTGGATTTTCACGGATCACGATGGTGGTGCCAGGTGACGATCGCGCCATTGAGCAAGTCACCAAGCAGCTCTACAAGCTGATTAATGTGCTAAAGGTACAGGACATTACTGAGGTGCCCTGCGTTGAGCGGGAGCTGATGCTGATGAAGGTGAACGCCACAAGCGCTAACCGAGCCGAAATCATTGAGCTTGCCCAAATTTTTCGGGCACGAGTGGTAGACGTAGGCGAAGATTCACTGACGCTGGAAGTGGTGGGCGATCCGGGCAAGATGGTGGCGATCGTTCAGGTCTTAAACCGCTTTGGGCTGCGGGAGGTGG
This sequence comes from Synechococcales cyanobacterium PMM_0036, assembly GCA_949127645.1. Taxonomy (GTDB): domain Bacteria; phylum Cyanobacteriota; class Cyanobacteriia; order Elainellales; family Elainellaceae; genus Drouetiella. The sequence goes on along the minus strand of CASBQM010000678.1, from coordinate 143 downwards.
CTCGAACGGGCAAGGTTTCCCTGATCCGCGAGTCGGGCGTGAACACTGAGTATCTTAAATCGCTAGAGGCTAAAGTTTAACTTTTAAGGCTCGTTAGATTCTCACTTTCTCAAAAAAGTTCTTAAACCAGAGAAAAGTATAGC
>CASBQM010000677.1 GCA_949127645.1 Synechococcales cyanobacterium PMM_0036 | reverse complement strand
GTTGCTACCCGGCGCAAAATTCGTTCTGGCACGTCAGGACGGTTTGGGCAAACGCTGCCTGCCGTTGTCTCATAAAATTGGGGAACATATACGCCTGGAACCTGCGCCAGATCCAGCAAGAGCTGCTCTCGACTCAAGCCCGCTAGCTTGCCTTCCTGAATAATTAGCCCAATCTCAGGCAAAAGCTCTTCCCCATCACCCATTGCCACAAAATCTAGGAAATCAGCGTAGGGTTCGGGGTTAGAAGTCGCCGTCTGCCCACCTGCGAAAATTAGAGGATAGCTGCCCCGCTCGATATCCCAGCGACCTGAAGCCTGCCGCTCTTGCCAGGTGAGGGGAATACCTGCTAGAGACAGCATTTCTAAAATATTGGTTGCTCCCAGCTCATAGCTGAGGCTAAAGCCCAACACCTCAAAGTCCGTCAGAGAGCGACGAGACTCTACAGCAAAGAGCGGCGTTTGAGTCGATCGCAGCTTGGCTGATAGATCAGCAGCCGGAAGATAGGCGCGATCGCAAAGCTGTTGAGGCTGAGCATTGAGAATGCTGTAGAGAATAATGTGCCCTAAATTGGATGCCCCGACTTCATAAAGTTCTGGATAAGTCAGCACCCAGCGGACAGTTGCCGCATCCCAAGATTTGTGTACCGCTCCCAGCTCATTACCTAGATATCGTGCGGGACGAGCAATGTCGGAGGTTAGTAGCTGCTCAACCAAGCTTGATGAGGAAACTGTCACGGCAATTTTTCCAGTGGCTACAGGGATTTCACAATCCGCTTTCATAGTCCACTATACCGGATCGCCCAAATTAGATAGCCCAGAGCAGGAGGCAGGTCTTGCCTTAAACCCAGTTTTGCCTCAAACCCAGTTTTGCCTCAAACCCGGTTTTGCCTCTAACCTAAAAACTGCCAGCCTCTCGCATAAGCAGCGATAACTGACAGTCCTAATGAAGCTCTTATGGTCGCAACAGTTGCAGCCAGACAAAAAGCCCGATCGCTTAATCTAAGTTTAGGCGGCTGCTACTTCTAAGTCGGCAGGGTGGCGATCGAAGATATCAAACACGCGATCGAGCTGAGTTAGCTCAAACACGATTCGAACCGATGGGGAAATACCGAATAGTCCAAACTGCTTATTCATTCGCTGTGCCAGGGTCAGAGTAGACACCAGAGCCATAAGACCATGACTGTCCAAGGATTCTACACGACTCATATCTACTAGTAGAGAGGAATATTCTTTCAATGAAACCGTCTCTTTCAACTGCTGTTTCAGAATTTCCGCATTATTTAAATTGATGTGACCAGAAGGCTGAACAACCGTTGTGGTGGAATGAACGAGAGTGCTTTGCATTGTCCGAATCCTTGCCTATCAGCGAACGAGTGTATATCAGCGGACGAGTAGATTTGACGACTAGATCTAACGACTGAGGTTAATGAATAGGTTGAGTTATTTGGATAACTATTTCTGTGATGTAGCAGACCATAGCCTTAAATTTCTCTCGTCGAGTAGTCAGCCCGGACAATTTTGCGAAATCTTTATCAATCTAGCGTCAGAGTTTAAAGTTTTCAGTAAGTGATCTTACGAGAGAGTATCTAAGAATACAAATTCTTAACCCTGCGATCGTTAAACACAAATCTACTACGTACTGTCTACATAACTTTATACTATCTTAACCTTATTTAAAACATGTGCATTATTCAAATCTTCTAGATCTAGCGTAATGGCTCTAGATTCCTGTACTGTCAAGCATCATAAGGATGTATCTTGTGTGACCGAACGGTATTATTCATAGCTTTTAACATTTAGTTTTATTAAACTCCACAAATCAGATATTAGAGCGAGCGCTCGAAACAGTCTTGTGCACACAATCACACGTCAGTATATTTACGTAAGTATTTTATCATGAGAGTTACTTTTAATTTAATTTTTTCTTGCGTACTTAGTTACTCAATTTTCTGAACAAGTTAAATTTGAGCAACTTGAATTTCAAGGAAATTGAGCCTTAAGGAGCGATATTGAGCGATCGCTTGATGGTCAAGTTCAGAAAACGTAAAGTCCAGAAAGTGGTTTATTACCGAATGGTATTATGGGATACATTTACGCAAGTTCAGGTAACAACATCTTGGCGATGTTGTAATTTCTCTAGTAGCGCATCATCTGCTTCACAGGCATGAACAATTGTGATTAGGATCACTTCCAACCAGCGGTCTGGATCATGTGCATCTGGGGTCAACTACAAGAAGATTGGGAGTATGGAATACCCTCTTGATTTGTCGCAACCCGATTTACTATGAAACCTTCCCGTATGATTCGGCAGCTTGTTGCTAAAGCCTTACATATCAAGCAACTTACCCCCGATATTGAAAACGAGATCAACTATGAGTTGACCCGTTTAGGTCATATCTCAGATACGGACTATGAAGCTCTAGAACTGCTAATGTCTGAGATGGACGCGGGTCGAATTCGCCTAGTTCCTAGTTCTTAGAGTGCTGGGCATTAAGATCAAGTTCATTTTTAAAATTTGTTTTTAAGGCTGAAAGGCTTCAGGGTAGGTCTGCCAAACGCTTTGAATGAATGCCCGAAGCTGATGATGGGATGCAGTTTGTGAAATAGTTTGCGAAAGGACAGCTTGAAGTCTCATCGTTTCAGCTTTAGAGATTTCAAGCTCTGTCAAGATAGGGATAACTTGTGTGTCTAGAGCTGCCTGAAAAAGCGACGTAGGACAAAGCAAATCAGCACCTTCTCGCAAGTCGTAGAGGAGAGGTCGTTCATCCTGTTGGCGATCGCCATCATTACTCAACCTATGATCCAAGGGTGATGCGTCTACTAAAGCGATCGGACGTACCCAACAAAGCTGCCGCTCCTCAACAATCTGAATGACTTCTGCATACAGACAGGTGTTTCGACACTCTAAGCAAACGATTTGTAAGGGTTGAAATTTTGCCTTGAAGCTCATTCTTAGGGATATGCAGGCTCAGATGGGATTTTAGTTAGTGTAGCTTTACAGTCTGGCTTTTAATAGCAGTTTGAGAAACTCTAATAAAACAGTTGAAGATAGGTGGCAATTTATGCATTATCTACTGAAAAGTTTGCTGTGCAAACCTTTCAGTAGATAGCCTATTAAACGCGACTCAAATTATCCTACTCAGCCCCCTCAATCGGGGCAAAGCCTTGACGCTGGATATTTTCCGTAATCGTCCGGGGTTCTAGGAATTGCAGCAAATAGTCAGGTCCTCCTGCCTTAGAGCCGACGCCTGAAAGCTTGAAGCCGCCGAAGGGTTGCCGAGAAACGATCGCCCCAGTCGTACTGCGATTAATGTACAGATTACCCACTTCAAATTCGTCTTGGGCTTTTTGAATGTGGGAAGGCGTGCGCGAGTAGAGTCCGCCAGTGAGAGCATAGTTTGTGCCATTGGCAATCACCAATGCCTCCTTAAAGCTTTTGGCTTTCATAACGGCAAGCACAGGACCAAAGATCTCTTCCTGAGCGAGTTTTGCCGTGGGTGAGACATCTGTAAAGATAACAGGACCGACAAAATAGCCGGAATCCGGCGCGGGCATTTCCAGCGCCAAAGCTGACTCTGCCTTGCCTTTTTCAATAGAGGCAAGGATGCGGCTGTGAGCAGCCGCATCAATGACAGGACCAACCTGCGTACTGGGATTTTCAGCAATGCCAACATTGAGCGATCGCGTTGCCTCCACTAGTCTGGCGACAAAGACATCGTAGATTGACTCCAGTACAATCACCCGCGAACAGGCTGAGCATTTTTGTCCGCTGTAGCCAAAGGCAGAGTAAACCACGCCTTGCACCGCCTGATCTAGGTCAGCACTTTCATCAACGATGATGCCGTTTTTGCCACCCATCTCGGCAATCACCCGCTTCAGGTGTTTTTGTCCGGGCTGAAGTTCTGCTGCTTCGCGGTAAATCTGACAGCCTACTTCCTGTGAACCCGTGAAAGTAATCATGTGAACATCTGGATGCTTGACCATATACGCACCCACCGTAGAACCTTTGCCAGGGACAAACTGGAACACACCTTTGGGAACGCCAGCGTCTACCAGAATTTCAGCTAGCTTGGCGGCAATAACTGAAGAAGTTTCGGCAGGTTTGAGCAAGGTGCAGTTCCCCGCTACAAGGGAAGCAACCGTCATGCCCGTGGGAATGGCTAACGGAAAGTTCCAAGGAGAGATGATGAGCGAAATGCCTCTGGGCTGGTAGTGGTAGCGGTTGGTTTCTCCCGGCACGTCGTAATGTGTCCCCTGATCCAGGCGCTCCATTTCGTCAGCATAATAGTGGCAAAAGTCGATCGCCTCCGAGATTTCGGGGTCGGCTTGTCCGATCGCCTTCCCAGTTTCCAGCACCATCCAGGCGCAGAGTTCAGCCCGACGCTGCTCCATCAAATCGCCCGCCTTGCGAATGATATTTGCTCGCTCCTTTGCCGGGGTGCGCTTCCAGGCTGGGAATGCCGCTTTTGCCGCTTGGATGGCTTGCTCGGCCTGCTCGACGCTCAGCATCCCAACCTGCCCCACAACTTCGCTGGGGTTGGAAGGATTCAGCGATTGGGTAAGGTTTGCCGTATTTACCGACTCGCCGTTGACGAGAGGCAGATAGGTTTTGCCGAACTGCTCCCGGACTGAATTCAGGGCTGCAAAGATGCGATCGCGCTCTTCACCATTGGCAAAGTCTGTGTCAGCGGCATTGGAGAACGGCAGGTGAAGTTCAGTTTTGTTGTTCTCCGATTCGTCTAGCAGGACGGGGGCTGCCAGCAGTTCCTCCACCGGGCGCTCTTCTAGGTTTTGCCGTAGAAAAGAGCTGTTGGCGGTGTTTTCTAGCAGACGGCGAATTAGGTATGCCATGCCGGGGATTAAATCGCCATAGGGGCAGTAGATCCGCACTCGGAAGCCTTGGTCAACGAGCGCTTTTGCCAGCTTATCCGCCATGCCATATAACACCTGTAGCTCAATCCGACGACGAGGAATATTGAGTTCTTGGGCAATGGCGATCGCGTGCGCCTGAGATCTAACGTTATGGCTACCGATCGCCGCATTCAAGTATTCGTGGCTTTCCATCAGCATTCGCGTCATCTTCTCGAAGGTGACATCGGTGGAAGGCTTATGGGAGAATACGGGCTGCTGCCAGTCGTGCTGGGCGGCTTTGATGGTTTCCTGATCCCAGTATGCGCCTTTCACCAACCGGATCGTAATCGGATTACCTCGACGCTTTGCCCAATCAATCCAGCTTTGCAGGTCTTTCTCAGCCTCGCGTAGGTAGGCTTGCAGGGTCACGCCAATGTCGATGCGATCGCCAAACTCCTCCTCCAGCAAGATCTTCTGAAGAATGGCGATCGTCAAATCTTTGTAGGCATACTGCTCCATGTCGAAGTGGACGGCGGCTCCTAGCTCCTTAGCACGACGGAGTAGAGTCCGAATGCGATCGCTGACTTTGGCTTCACTGCCTGTCGCATCCAGCGGATCAAACTGCGAGTAAAAGGCGGTGAGTTTGACAGAAACCTGCACCTTTGGGAGCGGCTGTCCGTCTGCCATATCGATCTGCTCCACCGTAGACCAGCGCTTCGCCGCCTCGGTAAGATGCTCCATCATTTCTAGGTAGCGATCGAGATACGACTGCGCCTCAATCTCGGTAATCACAGCTTCCCCCAACAAATCCACCGTAAACGCAGTTTTGTTTTTACGGAGCTGTTCGATCGTCTTGATGGCTTGTTGAATGGTTTCGCCCGAAATATATTTGCGCGCCAAGGTCTCAACGGCACCCGATACGGTGGTCGCCGCTACCTGTCCGGGTAAGGACTCTGGGCTAGCAAAACTTAACATTCCCTTGAGCTGACTCGGCAGCTCAACAGAAGGATCGCCCAAGTACTCCTGCATATGGCTGGCGATTTCGGCTTTGCTGTGCAGCGCGGGCAGACAATCGATGAAGCGGAAGAGCTGCACCCGCAGACCAGGATTGCTCATAGCAAAGCCTAGCAGCTTGTCATCCCAGCGCATTTGGTCGCGCATTTGGGCAAATAGCGATCGATTTTCTCGCGTTGCAGACAGGAGAGTTCGGGCGATCGCCTGGGTTTGAGTTTCGTATCGGTCAGAATATTGAGCTTTAGAAATCTGTGTCACCACGGCTAGGAGTCCCCATCAATCAAAAAAGGTAAGGCAAAAGGTAAGGTCAGCGCTAAACCTCAACAGGCTCAGTTGAAGAACGGCTGTCGCATGATCTATTCTGACCGATCGCGCTACTTTCGGTAGGAAAAGGTTTCGTTAAAGCGGCTAATGATATATTCTCCAGCAGCTACAGGCTGATATTGCGTCGGATGATCTGCGCTGACACAGTTCGGTAGCGGATCAATCACCGTGTCGTAATTGGGTCCAAAGAAGTAGGGCATAGAATACCGTTCTTTCCCCGATCGATTAATCGCTCGATGCACCGTTGAGGAGAATAGATCATTTGTCCAACGCGCCATCTGATCGCCAATATTCACCACAAATGTTCCTGGAATTGGAACTGCGGCAATCCATTCGCCTAAACTATTTAAGACTTGAAGTCCGCCAACGTCATCTTGCATCAATATCGTAAAGCATTCGTAATCAGAATGCGCTCCTGTACCAATCTGTCGCTGATCGATCGCCTCTAACTGAGGTGGATAACGCAGTAACCGGAGTTGTGCCAGAGGCTTCGTGATTTTGTTCTCAAAGTAATCTTCGGGTAAATCCAATGCCAAAGCAAACGCCTGAAAAATGCGTTTACCCAACTGATAGAGTTCTTGGTAATAGCGATCGATCGCCTCCCGAAAACCAGGCAGATTGGGATAAACATTAGAACCGTATAGCATCTTTCCCATCAACACATCCGGATCATCATCAGCCACCTCTAGCGCAAAGTCGATCGCTTCATGCAGGTCGCCTTTGGCAGTTGGATCAGTATTTTCTTCCAGAAGAGGCACATAGCCCCGATGATTTCGAGAATGGGAAATATGAATCTTCATTTTCTCTTCAAGGGGCAGCGCAAAAAATCGCTGTGCTTGAGCAAATGCCTGATCAATCACTGTTTGCGGCACGCCATGATTTTTGACGTAGAAGAAACCAACCTGAATACAGGCTTGGTAGAGACGATCGGCAACTTCTTGACGATGAGCGCGATCGCTGCTCTGCATCGCCGCAAAATCAATGACTGAAATGGCATCGAATGGGACTGACTTCGCCTCCATTCCCTCTGATATCTGGCGTATCCCATTGCCTGTTTTCACCTCTGGCATCGCAACTTAGCCCCCTTCATAAAAAACTTAATATGAATCGGTAACATCAATTACCTTAACGGTTCTCAAATCTTTAGATATTGTCAATAGGAGCTTGCACGCGTAGCACTTAACAAATTAAATCACCTGAACCGAGCTAATCTATCTAGAAACATTAACTGAGAAAATGTCGATGCGTGAAGCTGTAGAAGAAAGGATCGATCGTCGAGAAGCGGGAATTGAGGCGCAGGGAATCGAGCGGGTGCCGCCTGAAGCGCGATCGCACGTGCGAATTTTTGACAATTTCACCATGTGGCTATCGTCTAATTTGGTGCTATCTACGATCGCTCTGGGCGCACTAGCCATCAACGTTTTTGGCTTGGGTCTATGGGATGGTATCGGAGTTGTCGTTGTTTTCAACTTACTAGGTGTCTTACCCGTTGCTTTCTTTTCGACGCTAGGACCTAAGTTGGGTCTCCGTCAGATGACGATTTCGCGCTTCTCGTTTGGCTGGGTCGGAGCCATGCTGATGGCACTATTCAATGTCGCGGCTTGCATCGGTTGGTCAGTGGTAAACGTGATTGTCGGTGGTCAGTTGATTGCTGCCTTGAGTAACGGTGCTATTCCCAACTGGGTAGGGATTCTCGTGATTGCTGCATTGACAACTTTAGTCAGTCTTTACGGCTATCGGTATGTGCATCGCTATGAAAGGTATGCCTGGATACCGATGGCGCTGATTTTCCTGCTCATGTTCATTGTGGCAGCTCCCAATGCGACTGGAGTAGCGGCTAAATCTAGCGGTTTAGCTTATGTAGCCTCGCTGCTGTCATTTGGTAGCGCGATCTACGGATTCGCTACCGGATGGAGTTCCTACGCCGCAGATTACAACGTTAAACAGCCCGAAAACACACCCGCCGATCGCGTGTTTTGGCTCACGTTCTTAGGCATATATCTCCCCTGTATTTTGCTTGAAAGCTTAGGAATTATGCTGACTACAGTTCCCGCATTTAGCGGCAAGGGAGGGGGTGAACTCATGGCGGCTGTCCTAAGTCCTTTAGGAGGCTTTGGTAGCCTGCTACTGCTGCTGCTAGCGATGAGCGTAGTGGCAAACAATATCCCAAATGACTATAGCTTGGCACTATCGATGCAGCTATTAGGACAGGGGTTTCAACGCATTAATCGGGCAGTGTGGACGGTGGCTGGAGCGGTGGCATACACCATTATTGCCGTCAGTGCCTCTGGGAATTTTGACCAAACTTTGGAACACTTTCTGCTGTTGATTGCCTACTGGCTTGGACCTTGGGGAATCATTCTAATAGTGGAGCATTTCGCCATTCGGCATGGGCAGTACAACGTTCAAGATTGGAACACTCCCAATCGACTCCCCATCGGCTGGGCAGCTCTCGCAGCAATGGCGATCGGATTACTTGGCGTATATCTGGGCGCGGCTCAAGTTGCCTTTGTCGGGCCGATCGCTAGCTTATTTAATCCGCCCTACGGCATGGATATTGGGTTTGAGCTAGGCGTAATTTTTGCGGGGATTGCCTACTTTATTCTGCGCCCCATGGAATTGCGATCGACTCATCGTTAAGGGAGTTGAGCGACACAAGCTTTCTCTGAGAATAAACATAGCTAACTAAAAGTTCCCTTCATGACCAACGAAGGGAACTTTTCTCGATCAATGGGAACTATAGAAGAGACACTAAAGCTTCAAAGAGCAAATTTATTTTGTGTGAGAGGAATAAATTTAGAGACTTAGCTCTGAGATAATGACCATGAAGATTCTAGTCGTAGAAGATGATGAACAGCTCGTTGACCTGCTAAAGGTCAGCTTAACTGCGCAGCACTATAGCGTTGATGTCGCCCTGGTTGACTGACAAAACTCAAGTTACAAAACTATAAGATTTGATGGTGAACTCGCGCTCCAAGTGTTTCTGTGCTTGCTTTTTGGAAGCGATCGCCAGGTCAGGATCAGAGCCTCCTTGCAAGGAAATCGTGGCAAATAATCGCCAACCTTGATGTAAAACGCCTTTGAGCCAGTTCCAGCCAATTCTCAGATAGCTGTTACCTCGTTGCCAGTGAGCATCAACCCAACGGCGTAAACCTGCTGCGACCCCTTGTTGCCCCTGCACCGTCAACAGCAGTGTGGCAACGGTTATGACCCAGCAGAGGCGTGAGAGTGCCGGAGCCGAGCGAATCTCTGAGCGCTCCAGTTGAGACCCATTCGATTTTTCATCAAGGAATTCCTCTTCAACCGAGAAGCGTTCCCCATATTCTCGAAACGTTTGCAGGCTGGTCGGTTCGTCAGAGACAATCATCCGCAATTGCCGACTGAGGGGGTCACGCGCCAACGCCAGATGGACATCGTTCAACAGTTGGGTTTTGGTTAAACTGACTCCGCGCAACAGCACCACTTCCCCTAGCGCTAGAGGATACTCGTTGAGTGGTTTCCAGCCTTTCGCAGGGCGATAAATCCAGGTATTGCTCTTGACTCGAATCCGGAAATGCCAGTGCAATTCGTCGCGCAGGTAGCGCATTAACTTCGTATCAGCAAAGCCTCGGTCTGCGAGAAAACAAACTGAAACACCCGCAGGCAGCAAGCCTGTTGCCCGTTTCAACATCGATTGATACACCTCAAACCCCACAGAACTGCTCCCATGCCGAATGACTCGCCACCCCAAGGGAATCGCTCGTCCCCGGTACTGCACCGACAATCGAATCAGGCAATATTCATCCCATAACTACGAGGTATCTTCAATGACCGTGATACTCGCTTGACCCCAATCCATTAAGGCTTGGATAATCAACGGACTGTAGAGCTTCTGTACGTTGATCCGAGCATTGTGGAGCCACCGACTGAAACGGCGTTGATGACTCTGGGCAAAAACTGCACGGGTACTCAAGTAGACCGTCCACTTGGGTAAGTTGATGCATTCGCTACAGATTAAACCATACGCCTATGGCGGGGCGAAGCCCTACACCATCGAGATCAACGTTCGGCAATCACGTGGGTCTGCCCAGGGGATGGATTGACCCAATAGCTTTTGCAGTTGATGATGTAATCGGGAGGTTCTCAGGGTTTATCTGTTCGGTGTGGTAACTTTACAGTAAACCGAAAATGCCCTGATACCCAGGGCTGAGCCTCCCTC
>CASBQM010000676.1 GCA_949127645.1 Synechococcales cyanobacterium PMM_0036 | reverse complement strand
CTGCTCTTGCGCCCAAATCTTGGCTTCGATCGCTCGACTTTGGTAAGGCACACGCCAAACTTCGCCGACTTTTGCCGAATTGAAGTGTACAGGAATAGGAAGCTGAATTGAAGTGTCCACTAAGATTGCCTCATCTCCTGAGGATTGGAAACCTATCGATTGAAAGACCACGGAAAGAATGCTCCGCTAGCCCATAGAGTAAATAATACTCTATTTATAGTGAAAATCACCAAAATTTTACTGCGTCAGTTTGAGATTGGGCGATCGCTCTTTACCCTGAGACTAGATGCTCTGACGCAGTAGGGGCTGAATGCGCAATTCTGCTTGCCATTGAGACAGCGGCTTGTCCCAAGCTTGTTCCCATTTTTGAGCAAACAAAGATTTTGCCGCCTTGCCCATTTCCCATCCTTGAGCGATCGCGTTGAGGAGCTGGGGCAATTCCTCAGGTTCAAAAAAAGTGCTAGCTATTAAGCTATTGGCGATCAGCATCGTCGCTAGCGGATAAGGAAACTGGGGCAGGTGAAATGCCTGTAATCCAATCTCGTCGATCGCTGAAGTCTTAAATCCAGTCACTGTGTGCCAGATGTCATGGGTTTGCCCCAGTCGTGCTTCGACGTAGCTAGCATCAGAGTCAACTTTGAGATGAGAATATAAGTCTGGATCAAAGCCCTGTGCTTTCATCTGAGCAGCATAGATATAACCCAAAGAATCCTGGGGATATTGCAGCAGTGCATCAAGATCGTGCGGTGGAGACAAATATCGCTCTTGAATTAGGGCAGCAGAAGCCGGATCACGCTGCAAATGTTGGGCAGCCAAGTCAAAGGAGGGGGTATTGAGGAGGGCGATGGAGAGTTCGCCTACAGTGTCTAGGCTATCCTCTCCGTACAGCAAAGTCACAAAGGGCTTGAGTACCTGTAGGAGATGCAGATGAAATTGAATTTCTGCTGCTTTGGTATTAAATATACTTGTGAGTTGCGCAGGAATAATTGTAGGAAACCGCATAGAGTAAACCTCTCAAAAGAATTAGAGAATTAAATCGAGCGATCGATATAAATAAAGCGACAGAACTTCCATCCAAAAGGGTCTAACTTAGATCCCGTATTTCTCGAAGTATGCAGTAAGCATATTGACTAAAAAATCAATTTGCTCAACAAACGTTAATGAATCGCTGCCAATTTGCTCTATCAACACACCATTGATCAGCGTCCAGATAAATCGAGCCACCTTAGGGTTGGAAAGACCCAAAACATGGGTGATCGCCTGCTGATACTGCTCATCTACTTGCTGAAATACAGAATTATTCAGAATCTCGTGCAAATCAGTATGCTGGCAAAAATCTATCCAGATAACAGCTTGTTTAACAAAATAGTCTTCGTGTTCAATCAAAAACTCCCCTAATGCTGCAATTCTCTCTGGTAAGGTGTTCGCGCCTTGAGTTGCTGCCCTCAGCATCGCCTCATCTTGTTGACTCATATTCTCTACGAGCTGTTCAAACAAGATTTTCTTACTCGGAAAGTAGTGATAGAGTGCCCCAGTCGAAATGCCAATCTCTTTAGAGATTTGGCGAGTCGTGACATTGGCATAGCCCTTCTCTGCTAGCAAGTCAAAACACTTGTGAAGAAGTTCTTTGCGATACAGCTCTGAATCAACAACTTTTGGCACAGGTCTATTTATATCGAGCGCTTGTTTTAATATAGTCTCCAAAATTCTGTATGTCAAGGTGAATTAGGCTCAAGGTGAATTAAGCCGCTGCTGATTCTATGCGCTTGTTAAATGTTACTGCCTATTGCTTCCCCCGCTCCCCCTGAAACTATATAGTGGAGCTTATACCGCTGAACGATCGATGCGTATCCAAATTTCTGTGCTGGAAGAGCTGCTGAGAAGCTGCCCCCAGCTCCGCCCTCAGCTCTATTTCAAGGCTTCGCTTACTGCCCTGTCCCACGCGATGGAGGATCAGGTGTTGGCGGGAGGCGTTCGTATGCCTCTGGTAATTGCTAGCTTCCAGCGAGAGCGGTTTTATCGGCAAGAGGCTCATCGCTATGAACGAATTGCGGCTCTGACTCCTCATATTTATGTGCTGGCGGCTCCCGAAACGAGCTTCATGAACGAGTCTAAAAAATATGAGACGATCGCCTTTGACCCAGACGATCAGCTCAGCCGTGAGTGGCATCTGGTGGTGATTGGGCAAAACTACGCGGCTTGCCTAGTGTGTCAGGAACGCCAAACCGTTGCTCCCAGCGAGCAGGAAAATGCTGGGCTATCCGCAATGGATCAAACCCGGCGGTTTGAGGGCATCTGGACATTCGATCGCCAGGTGAGCTGCACAGCCGCCAGAATCTTACTAGATCGGATTGCTCTATACCGTCCAGAGCTTCAGCCAAAAGTTGACCAAGCTAAGGCAGATTACCTGGTAGAGGCGGTCTCTGGAGTGGGCGAGGTCGATCCTGATCCTTTTGCTCAGCGGTTAGTCACCTACCTTCAGGCGGGGCAGTATAAGCTGCTGAAGGCATATCGCTCCATGTCGGCTCAAGAGCGGCGAGAGCGGCTGGTGAATTTGATTACTTCCGCCATGCGGCGCTCGCTCGACCCCAACGAAATCTTTAAGGTGGCGGTTGAGGAACTGGGACGCGCCATGCAGGTCTGCCGCTGTCTGGTCTATCGCTGCAAAGTCAATGACTCGACGGTGTCGATCGTCTATGAGTCATTGGCGAGCGCAATGGTCAAATCATTGGTGGGGCAAAACTGGCCGTTGCAGGCAAATCCTCTGTTTCAGTCGGTGGCACAGCGGCAGGAGGCGATCGCCCTAGCCGATACGCAGATTCCCCAGCCGATTGACCTGTCTTCGCTAGATTTATTGGTCGATCGCTGGCAAATTCGCTCTTGGCTCATGGTGCCCGTGATTTATCAAGGGCGGCTGCTGGGCATGATGGAGCTGCATCACTGTCAGGCAGATCCGTATGGATGGAGTCAGGATGAAGTGGGGCTAGTGGAAGCCGTTGCTACGCAGCTCGGTGTAGCTCTGATTCAGTCTGAGTCTTACGCCAATCTGGAAGATCTGAATCAACAGCTTGAGGCATTGGAACGCACCCGCAGCAACCTGATTGCCATCACCGGACATGAGCTACGTACGCCGCTTTCCACGATTCAAGTGTGTTTGGAGAGCCTAGCGAGTGAGCCAGATATGCCGCTAGAACTCCGGCAGGTGATGCTGAATACCGCCATGTCTGATGCCGATCGCATGAGGAAGTTAATTCAAGATTTCATCACCCTGTCGCGGCTAGAGAGCGGCAGAGTCCAGTGGCATTTGGAGCCGATCGCCGTAGATGAATGTGTCGATCTTGCCGTTAGCAGCATCCGCAGCATGAATCGGGACGAGTTTCCGCAGATTAGGGCGCAGGTGCCGTTAGAGCTGCCTCATGTGCAGGCAGACGGTGAACGCGTGGTGGAAGTCCTCTCGAAGCTGTTGGACAATGCCTGTAAGTTTACCAACCCTGAAGGCGAGGTTCTAATCGAAGCCAAAACCAACGGTGGCAAAATGCTAGAAATCACCATTACCGACACCGGGCGCGGCATTGAGCCAAATCGATTAGAAACCGTATTCGATCGCTTCTATCAGGAAGAGGGTGCCTTGCGCCGCACTGCCGGGGGAACGGGTTTGGGATTGGCTATCTGTCGTCAAATTATCAAAGGGTTAGGCGGACAAATTTGGGCAGAGTCGGCAGGGCGCGATCAGGGTAGCCAGTTTCACTTCACGCTGCCGATCGCTCCAGAGATAGCGGGTAACAGCAGCCAAATTAGCAATAACATTAGTAACAATGTTAACAGTTCAACTTAAAATAAATTATCGAAACTCAAGCCTCTAACATCTGCGAAATCTATTAGAG
>CASBQM010000675.1 GCA_949127645.1 Synechococcales cyanobacterium PMM_0036 | reverse complement strand
TTTGGCGGGCCGATCGTCGATTGTCCGCAATTGCACGAACTGGTCGAGACGCTGCAGCCCCGGCCTGGCGTCGCGCTGGGTGAATTGGCTTCTGACAGCTCAAATCCTGTCTCGGTGGGTGATCCCATCTTGCCTGCGATCGCCGCAACCCACATCGGGAAGTTTGCCTGAGCGTCCTCCAGCTTCTTCCAGACCTTTGGCTTGACCGTGACGGAAAAAATGCGCCCGTCGCAGTCTATATCAAAAGACTCCCAGCCATTCTCGCCAGTGGTTGCTTCTAGCAATTCGCTGATTTTGATGGTGAGTTCGAGTTTGCCTGATGTAGTCATCAGTTATTGGCTTCCTACCTGCGTTTCAAAAATATCACTGCGGCTCAACCTTTAGCTCAAGGCTTAGATAAGCGATCGTATTCTAGATCCCTGCTGCCGTAACGGCTCGATTGATCTCTTCTGTGACACCTAGCCGATCGCCCCATGCTTTGAGGTACTGAAAGTCCAGTGACTGACTCTTGACCTTAAACATCCCCAACACATCGCGCCATTGCTTTTCAGATTGGGTTTGCCGTCCCCACTGCAATTTGCTGAGGATAACGTCTTCAGCAGAAGCGAAGAACAATGAGCCAATCCCTGGAACATCAATTAGCTGCCTTCTCTGGAATTTAAGAGTCTCGAACTCATCCTCTTGAGCCAAGATCAGGTCAGCGCGTGAAACGCTTTCAATGTGGGTGATGCTCAGGGTTTCAATCCTGCCCACAACGACATCCTCTAGTCCCGCCACGTAAAAGCCAGCCGTTTCTAGCGCCTGAGCCAGATGGGGGATGTCTGCCCGAAAGATTGATACTACAGCGTCTAGATCGCGCGTTGTTCGAGGCTCTCCGTAAGCAATGGCTGCCACACCGCGTGTGATGTAGTAAGGGATGTCTAGCGCTTCAAAGAGAGGATGGAGCAGTCTTGCCAATCCGATTGAATCTTGTATCCAGGTCATCTCGTTTCCTGTGGGAATGTATCCTGTCGGGCAATCTTCCTGGAGCCAAGCTGATGCGAGTTTTTGAGCAAATGCTTGGGGGCTAAGGTGTGAGCTGTCTCGTTTTAGGCAGGCTAGCGATAGTCTTCTAGCGCTGCGGATCATCCCAGATCCCATGAGGAGGCGATCGCTATTCATCCGCTTTTGTAAGAGGAAGAAGAACATCGCATCTGCTTCTGGATGCGTGTCTTCAGACTGGGGTTTGTAGCCTGTTTTTACAGTGACCATGGCGATTTTTTTAGCCTCGGCAGCAGAGAAGGTCATAAGAGCCATAACGATAAAGGTAGAACTGATGGAGTAAGCCAGGGCTGATGGTCGGCGATCGCTCTTGCCTGCTCAAAAGAATCTGCATAAACTACGATTGGGATGTCTTCAACCTCTTCTGGATCTTGCAGCGTTGGCTCTCACTGCCCCGACAGGCGGTTGATAGCCGTCCTGTTTTGCCATATCTTCCATTGCTTTCTCGATGAAATTGGAGAGCGATAGCTGAAAAGCGATCGCCTGCTTTTCTAGAAAATCTCGTAATTCAATGTCACAGACGAAGGTAATTCGCTCTGAAACTCATCTGACGGAAGAGTGAGAATAGCGGCTTCGATTTGCTCTAACGTTGACATCATCATTCTTCTCTCTAAATCTCAGGTCAATTATAGCTTTGTGGCTGGCGATCGCTGGTGTGCCAAAGTGACTGAGGTGATGAGCGGAAAGAGTTTTAGGTTTTCTAGCGTCAAGCTAATTGGTAAGGGTGATCGCCCCATTGTTACCCTGCCGATCGCCTCCCAAAACCTTTCAGAAAACCGATCGCCCCTTTACCGATCGCCTCTCGGAATCTAGGCAGTATGAGCGATCGCTCCAATACTCGTTTTGTGGGTGGGGCGATCGCCCTTCACGCTTTCCTCTTATAGATGGGGCGGGGCGATTGGATAGATCTATTGGATGACCGCTTCCTAATCTAAATCTCCTTCAGTAAGCCCAGCATCTTTCAGGAGGCTTTTCAAGGTTCCAACAGGTAGATCTCGATTGCCATGAACAGGAATAGAAAGAATTGCCTTAATTTCCTTCTTTACATAAATGTGATGACTATCTGTTACCCGTTTCAGCACCCAACCCTTGCGCTCAACAATTTTACAAAGGGCTTTGCCAGAAACGGACTTCATAGAGATAACTCGATTAATCGCTTCTCTGGCTCAATCTCTTCCTGCTGGCTAGCAACTTCTAGCCATCCTTGAACAGCATCCTCCAGCATTTCCAGCAATTGATCGTAGCTCTCTCCCCAGGTATGGCAACCTGGCAATGCAGGAACAGAGCCACACCAAACTCCATTTTCCTGCCAGATCACTGCCTTTATTTTCACAGCCAATCCCCTAAAGTTCTGATAGAAATTCTAACGTGCCGTATACCTGTTCTTCATAAGGTAGTTTAGCTGCTCGGTTCAACAATTATTTATTACTAAATTCTTGATCGAGCGCCTTCTAAAATAATCTGAGCAACATCATCGATCACGCCACCAGCACCTCCACCGATCGCCTCCCAAAACCTTGCAGAAAACCGATCGCCTCTCGGAATCTAGGCGGTATGAGCGATCGCACTATACTTTACCAATTAACTTGTCGTATTCTGCGTGGGCTCCAATCCAAAACCATGAAATGCCACCTTCCACCTCAATTCCTAGAGCGCGATAATCTAACCCTGCCCGAACTGACCAGTACTTTTTACCAATTTTCTTGAAGTGTAAAGATGGATGAGATGGGTCAGCTTCCAGAAGCTCATAATACTGATCGGCTGTCTTTTGAACACCTTGAGGCAGAGCGTCATAGCACTTCCAGAACCTTTGGGTTGTGTAGTGCATTAAATTTCTCGATAACGACCCGCTTTGAAGTCAGCGATCGCTTCTTCTGCTAAAGCATCTAATTTTCCCTCTGTAATGTCTTGCTCTAGCTGTTCATCCCAACGCTGATAATCTACGTCAAAGAACCACTGTCTAAGTCGATGAAACTCATCTGACGGAAGCATGAGAATAGCGGCTTCAAGTTGCTCCAACGTTGACATAATCGTTCTTTTCTCTAATCTCAGGTCAATTATAGCTTTGTGGCTGGCGATCGCTGGTGTGCCAAAGTGACTGAGGTTATGGGCGGAAAAAGTTTTTAGGTTTTCTAGCGTCAAGCTAATTGGTAAGGGCGATCGCCCCATTGTTACCCTGCCGATCGTCTCCCAAAACCTTTCAGGAGGCGATCGGTAAAGGGCGATCGCCTCCTGAAATTCGGGCAGTATGAGCGATCGCACTTCACACTCTTCTTTGGAGATTTAGATGAGTAATTTAATTTATGCTGAAAAAGATATGGGGTTATGTTTCTCAAGCTAATCTAGGCGATTAACAATCGCATTGTTTTACAGCATCAAGATAATGTCAAAAACAGAAGCAGTCTAACGTTCGCAATCACCCGCCGCTAGTAACCTCTCGGACTCAATCAACCATCTCTCAACGGTCGGTGTGCAACGATATTGTGTACGCCCAGCATGGGCGTGAACTCATGGGGTGAAAGTCCCCTGGAGGAGAACCAGCGTCCAAATGCTCGAAACTCTTG
>CASBQM010000674.1 GCA_949127645.1 Synechococcales cyanobacterium PMM_0036 | reverse complement strand
TTAGCGCCCTTGTACTCGCGTAACCCGCCGTCTGGTGAAAACACCAACACCTGATCGCCCAAGCGCTGAAGGTGATCGACCGAATGGCTCAGCCTAGTGACAATGCCATCAACCTTGGGCAGAAAAGTTTCAGTAAAGAGGGCAATTCGCATAGAGCGATTCCTAAATTTCTAAGGATTCCTGGACGATCGATTTGTCGAATGTTCTGAGGCAGATTCTGAGGCAGGGTTTGGTGCAGGTTCTAACAGAGTGCAGATGCCGTGAACCCCAATGGAGAAGATAACGCCCCCTAGCAAAACGCCCATCCCTTCTGCAAAACAGTTGATGCGGTGGCGATTTTCAGCCGCTTCAGCGATCGCCAAATCGCGTAAAGTCGAGTTAGAATCCTGTGCCAGCTTCTGGTAATTTCGATGGCTAGCATCTAAAGCTGCCCAATCAGGGAAGAGATAGTAGGCACTACTACCGCCTAAAGCAACACCGGGCAGCATCACTAAAAGTACAAGCGTCCAGAGACGTAGGCTCACTTTGATCTACTTCCCGATGTGTTTCCGAACTACCCTTTCCACTTGACTTTCGGCAGGATTTGGCTCTTGTCTACCCGATCTTTGTACTTCATGCTGAAGTTTAGCAAGGAGTCAATTAGAGAATCAGACAGGAAGTGAGGCTCTAGACCTAAGCTCAGCAGGTTCGTGTTTTTGGCGTTGAAGTAATGCTCTTCTTTCTCAATTCTAGGGTTTTCGATCGCGCTAATTTCAACCCCCAGACCTAGAGAATTTCCGGCATTCTTCACCATCATCGCCAGATCGCCGACGTTAAACATTTCGGTGAACTGGTTGAAGACGCGGAATTCGCCTGCTGCTGCCGGATTGGCGATCGCAATTTCCACGCACCGCACGGTATCTCGAATATCCAGGAAGGCGCGGGTTTGACCGCCAGAGCCGTAGACCGTGAGCGGATGCCCGATCGCCGCCTGAACGCAGAAGCGGTTGAGCGCTGTGCCAAATACGCCGTCATAGTCCAGACGGTTGATCAGCAGCTCATCCATGCCCGTCTCGTCTGTCAAAACGCCGTAGACTACGCCCTGATTCAGGTCAGTGGCGCGTAGCCCCCAGATTTTGCAGGCAAAATGGATGTTGTGGGAGTCATGAACTTTGCTGAGGTGATAGAACGATCCGGGCTGCTTGGGGTAGGGCAGCGTGTCTTTGCGTCCGTTATGCTCGATCGTGATGTAGCCTTCTTCGATGTCGATATTGGGCGTACCATATTCGCCCATCGTGCCCAGCTTCACCAGATGGCAGTCAGGGAAATGCTCATGCATGGCGTAGAGCAGGTTCAGGGTGCCGACGACGTTGTTGACCTGCGTTAGCACCGCGTGTTCCCGATCGATCATCGAGAAAGGAGCCGATCGCTGTTCGCCAAAATGCACCACCGCTTCGGGGGCAAATTGCAGCATGGCGGTTTTCAGAAAATCGTAGTTGTTGATATCGCCCACAAACAGGTCAATGGTTTTGCCCGTCAGGTCTTTCCAGCGCTGAAGACGCGTTTGAATCGGGGCGATCGGGGTCAGTGTTTCTACACAAAGTTCTGCATCCCAATGCCGCCGAACCAGGTTGTCTAAAATACCCACTTCGTAGCCTTTGTTTGACAGGTAAAGTGCGGTTGCCCACCCGCAGTAGCCATCACCACCAATAACGAGGACTTTCATCAGAGTTCCGTCTGTGTATAGATTACAGATACTCCGCTAAATCTACCATTCTTAGTGACCGATTCAACCCTAAAAAGAAATAGATTAAATGCCGACCCTTTGAGCCGTATTGATTTGAGATTGAGTGGTGTTGGCGATCGATTGCTCCCACAATCTACAAGCTCTATTCGCTATGACCATTGGTGCTAAATCGCTGAGTCAAAACATCCAAGATTCCCTGAACCGTAGCGCGAAACTCAGCGCGATCCTGCTCTGCTTGCTGAAACTGCTGCCCCATTAATGCCGCCAGCATATCGACATTGCTCGTTAAGGCTTCAATTCGGCGATCGTTCTGCTCCTGATTAGCTGCAATTCGATCGAGCCTAGAGTCGATCGACTCAATGTGAGTGACGAGAATCGCAGCAATCTCCTCCACCTGATCCAGCCTGGGTTCAAAGTTTGGGTTAGTCATACTCTCTAATTCTTGACCTCACTCTCAGACAGTTCAGCTTCCGCAATATAGCCTCTCGTTCGCAAAGCTTCCTCAATCAGAACTGCCGCCATCTGCGATCGTGATCGCTGTTCCTTCAAAGCCGCTTTATCTAGCGCCTCGTTGACCTGATCGCGCACATATACAGTAACTTGAGGCTTTTTCGTAGCCATCCCATTACTTGCTAACATCACCCTCGATCGTACTCCTTGCAAATTGTTTCAAGGCATTGACCCGCAAAGTAATGCACTTTCCTTGGCTATGCATTATAGTGCATTGCTATATCTGCTTGCTTGAAAGTCAATTTTGCTTGAAAGCCAATCATCAAAGAGATCTGGCGTCATGTCCTGGGCTATTTTTGCTAACTTTCCAAACTCAATTCAATCCAAGCGGCTCGACGGCAGCTATGTTAACCGGGCTGAAGCAGAAGCGATCGCAGTCAAGTATCAAAGAATGATGGGACGCACAGTGACCATTCGCGTCGTTTGGATTCAAGCAGATTAGTTCTCCCTCCGGCTATCTCAGCTTTAATCATGAGACGGGCTATGTTATCAGTAACTCATGTCTCAGCCAACTGTCTCAGCCAACAGAACCACTGAGGCGATCGTTCTAAAAACTTATTGCTAAAAATCTGTAGTCCAAAAACCTGTAGGCACACCCCATGAACCTTACTGTTCAAGACCTCAAGCACTTCCAAGGCCAACACCCCGATCACCGCCTAGAGCTAGTCGATGGAACAATTGTTATCATGAGTCCTTCCGGTTTTGAATCTGATGAAATCGCCGCTGAGATTGTTGCTCAGTTGCGAAACTGGGTACGCCCCCGCAAGTTAGGACGAGTGACCGCATCTAGTGCCGGATTCAAATTACCCAACGTCACATCAGATACCCGCGCCCCTGATGCCTCCTTCGTCAAAGCCAGCCGAATGCAGCGCACCACAGAAGACTTTGCCAATCTTGTCCCCGATCTGATCTTTGAGGTACGCTCTAAAACAGACAGCCTCGACGCTCTCAGAGCCAAAATTCGACAGTTTTTGGAACTGGGCACTACCGTAGGCGCACTGGTGGACTACCGCACCGAAACGATCGAAGTCTACAGAAACCAAGCAGAAACTATTACCCTGCACAACGGCGATCGCTTCACCGCCCCCGAACTCTTACCCGGCTGGGAAATGGAAGTCTCCAGCATCTGGTCACCTGAGTTTGATTGAGCTTGATTAAAATTAAGGATAACGTTCGTCAGGAAAGTGGCATGACTCAAGCTCAGGCAAAATTCACAACCTTTGAGGCGTATTTGTCCTGTAGTAATGAAATGGACATAGAAGGACGTTACGAGCTAATCAATGGAGAGCTAGTCGAGTTGCCACCAGAATCTAGATTGAACAGCACGATCGCTGTTCGAGTTCTGCTCCTCCTTGTGGCAGCAGGTCTCTCCATTGAACTGATC
>CASBQM010000673.1 GCA_949127645.1 Synechococcales cyanobacterium PMM_0036 | reverse complement strand
GTAGGAAGTGGGGGAGTAGAGAGCAGGAGCGCAAAACAGGACGATCGCCTTCCTGCACCTCAGCCGACCCTTCAGATGCCGACGGATGCTGAATATCGGGACTGGCTGAAAACATTTGCGACCGCTCGTCAAATGCCTTCAGATGGGGGCAATACGCCATCTGCTGCTTTCCAATAGCCGCACTCTTCACGTTTCTTCTTTACCCATGTCCTCCAACTTTCCCGATCTCGATCGCCACTGGGCAAAATCCTGCATTCTGGCGCTGGGCGATCGCCATATTGTCCAGGGTTTCCCAGATGGCACCTTTCGCCCCGATACGCCGCTGACCCGCGCTGAGTTTGCGGCGCTGATGTTTGTGGCGTTTCCCAATGCGCCAAAAGTACGAGATGCCGTCTATTTTCCCGACGTGTCCCAAACGCACTGGGCTTACGAAGCCGTGATTTGGGGCTACGAGCGGGGATTGTTTTCTGGCTACCCAGAAGGTTACTTTTATCCAGACCTACTGATTGCTCGGATGCAGGTTATGGCGGTGTTGGTGACGGCACTGCATTTGCCTAAGCCTCCCAATTTTGATGAAACACTGACACTTTACTTTGACGACGCAGCAGAGATTCCCGACTGGACGCGCTGGGCGATCGCGGCAGCCGTGAGCGATAATCGCCTAGCCAACCACCCGAACGTGCGGCTATTTCGCCCTACGCAAAACGCTACCAGAGGCGAACTTGCCGCATTACTCTGTTTGGCGCTAGAGATGCCAAATGCGGTGCCGCTTTCCTATGCCACCTGGAGCGTTAACATTTATGCCATTCAGGGTAGTGTCACAGTGCCCTACGAACGTTGGCAGGGCTGCGCTCGTTTGATGCACGATATTCAAGTGATCTTGACTGACTTTCGGCTGTACTGTGGCGCGATCGACGGACGCTATACATCAACCACCGAGGCAGGTCTGACGACGTTTTGCGACTTCTACGGACTCAACGCCATGAAAGTCGGCGCGTTTGATTCAAAGTTTGCCTGGGCGCTGACAAGCGCCGATCCGATCGCCTTCATCCTGGCGCAATCCCAAGACCGTCAGCAGGTCTACGCTACCTACCTGATGCAGGAAGAAGGATTGGATGCTGAAAAGCTGGCGTTTCTCGATCGCGGCTATCCGACATCGCGCTATGCTGCCGATATTCCCAACTTTCCCGATCGCCTGACTCAAAAGCCCGATGGCGTGACCCTGGTTTCGCCTGAATCTGCGATCGCCCCTGATCTTTATCCTGCCCGAGGCGAACAGCCCCCTATGGATGCGATCGGGCTAGATTTTTTACATCCAGACATTCAGCAAGCCTGTGTCTGCGTGGGCAGCTTTGCAGAGGGCATGATTCGCGCTCGGTGGCTGGGCAAAAACGCTCTCCAGTCCGCCCAGCTTTGGAGCGCCACGAAAATTCTGCCGCTGCTAAACGTGCTTTGTCGTGCCAATGCCGCTCACCCTGAGGCGCAGATCCGAGACTGTATGGTGCAGCCGATCGACAGTTCTAGCGGCTACGGCTTCTACCCTCTGGCAGTTGATCTGGTTAGCTATCAGGAGGTGATCGGCAGCTCGAATGCGATCGCTGCTCTGTTTAAGCAGTTCTCGACTCCAGAGGATCTGCAAAGCTGGGTGCAGCAGATCACGGGCAACTTCGACTCAGACTTTCTAGGGCGGTATGGCGAACCACCCCTCGTTGAATCTCCTGAACTCTGGAGCCAACCTCTCGCCACAGCGCTCCTCAAAGCTTCTTTCAGCGACCACACAGGCAACAATGCATTATCAACCTACGACCTGACACGGTTTATCTCGCTGGTGGGGTGGCACAATCACCTGTTTCCGGGTGCGCAGTTGCCTAATGCCCAATGGCACAGCCTAGAAACGGCTGTCCGCGCCCTGAGTACGGATACCGCCCGCTATATTGATGTGGCGATCGATCAGCTCGGCTTAGCTCCAGCGATCGAGTCTCCTGTGATTCTCTCGAAGCTGGGCTTTGGGCGCAGCGATATCCGCTACCAAACCGAACTTAGCTATGTTGCCTTTGTGCAGTTGATAGACAAACGACCTCGCGCCAAAGACAAGCCTGCGATTCTCCACACGATCGCTATGGCGCTCTTGGGAGCCAATGCTGAGGGCGATGCCGACTTGGAAGCGCGACAGCTTGATGCCCGGATGGCGGCGGAAGTCACAGAGATCTTGCGGCGGGTGCTAATGCAAGAATTAGTTTGAGAGCATCGCGGCTTAGAAAATTAGATAAGTTTCAATTCAACTGTCCTGAAAGGGTGATCGATCCACAGCAAAGAGAATCATGTGTTCTTGGTCACAGGTGCCTGTGATTTGTCGTCGATGAGCCATTTTTGTTTGATTGCGGCTAGCCTGGTTTCTCAAGGGCAAATTCCGGGCTGGCGGCTTGCCGAATCGCCCACCCAAATTCCCTCAGCCACCGCAATTTCTGACCTGTGTGATTCTCCAGCCGCATCTCCCAAGCGGCTCGCTCCTCTGGTTTCGCCTACGGTTGAAGCCCACTTGCCCGAACCTAGCCGCCG
>CASBQM010000672.1 GCA_949127645.1 Synechococcales cyanobacterium PMM_0036 | reverse complement strand
TGTTGATGCCGATGGTGAAGACTTTCTCAAAGAATTTGCCGCCGACATCGGTGGTGCGAACTCGCACAGAATAGGCGTTCTTGATTTCAAAGTCTGGGACAACATTAAGCCGCAGCTCGTTATTGACGATCGCAAAAGCGGCGTTATCGGTACTGCCTGATCCCGTCACCAGAGTGTAGGCAAAGGTGTCGCCCGGATCAGGATCTTGAGTGGTGAAAGTGCCCACGGCAGTGCCGATCGGTCGATTCTCGTCTACATTAGTCTGTGAGAGAAGAAGATCTTGGGGGGCAGTACTGCCGGGCGTTTCGGGCAGATTATTGACGGCGATGGTGAACGCTTGCTCAACAAACTTGCCGCCAACATCGGTACTCCGAACGCGAATCAAGTAGGTAGCTTTAGTTTCAAAGTCAGGAATGCCGTTGATTTGCAGCGCACCATTGACGATCGTAAAGGCGGCGTTGTCGGTGCTGCCGCTACCGCTAACGAAGGTGTATGTGAAGGTATCGCCAACATCAGGATCAGTAGTGCTAAAGCTACCCACGATCGCGTTGGCGGGCTGGTTCTCATCAATATTAGTTTTGGAAAGCGCTAGAGCCGTGGGGGCAGTGCTGCCCGGAGTTTCTGGCAAGTTATTCACCGCGATCGTGAACACCTTGTCAAAAAACTTGCCGCCGACATCGGTGCTACGCAGCCGAACGCTATAGCTAGCCTTCGTCTCGAAATCGGCAATAGCGTTGAGGCGCAGCTCGTTGTTGACGATCGTAAAGGTGGCGTTGTCGTCGCTGCCGTTGCCCAATACCAGCGAGTAGGTGAAACTATCGCCCACATCAGGGTCAACGGTGCTGAGGGTGCCAACGATCGCGCCCACAGGCTGATTCTCGTCGATGTTGGCTTTGGAGAGAACCAGATCAGTGGGGGCAGTTTGTCCGGGTAGTTCGGGCAGATTGTTGACGGCGATCGCAAACGCTTTCTCGAAAAACAGCCCGCCTTTATCAGTGGTGCGTACCCGGATCGAGTAGCTATTCTTCGCCTCAAAGTCGGGGATGGCAGCTAATCGAAGTTCATTATTGACGATCGTAAAGGCGGCGTTGTCGGTTGCGCCTGTGCCCGTTGCCAGTGAGTAGGTGAAGGCTTCGCCGCTATCGGGATCGACGGTGCTAAAGTTGCCCACGAGCGTATTGATCGGCTGATTTTCATCAACATCGCTTTTAGACAGCAGCAGATCTTGCGGAATGGTGGTGCCCGCCCCTTCAGGCAGATCGTTGACTAGAATCGAGAAAACCTTGTCTAAAAAGCGTCCTGTAGAGTCGGTAGTTCTCAGCCGAATCGAGTAGCTAGGCTTGGTTTCAAAATCGGGAACAGCTTTAATTCGTAGCTCATTATTGACGATCGCAAAGGTGGCATTGTCAGTGCTGCCGATACCCGTGACCAGTGAGTAGGTATGGGTATCACCCAGATCATCATCGGTCGTGGTCAGGGTGCCAACGACGGTATCAATCAGCCTATTTTCATCAATGCTGGTGGCGCTGAGATTCAGATCGATCGGCGCTTCGGGCAGGTTGTTGATGGTCAGCCCAAAGTCTTTGGTAATGCTGAGTCCGCCCGCATCAGTAGAGGTGATACGAAGGCTGTAGGCGGGCTTGGCTTCAAAGTTGGGGGGGTTGTTGATACGCAGCTCGTTGCCAACGATCGTAAAAGCGGCGTTATCACCAAATCCTGGGACAAGCGTGTTGGTGAAGGTGTCGCCAATATCAGGATCAGTAGTAATTAGCAGACCGACCACGGGATTGACAGCGTTTTCATCCAGCACCCCGTTACTGAGGCTGAGATTGGTAGGCGCTTCATTGACGTTGGTGACGTTAATGGTCAGGGTTTTGTCTAGACTGCGCCCAGTGTCGTCGGTGGTGCGAACTTTGATGGAGTAGCTGGGCTTGGTTTCAAAGTCTGCCGAATTAGTCAAAAAGAGCTGGTCGTTGCCCACGCCGCCGATCGCAAAAGCAGCATTATCGCCAAATCCTGCAACTAGCGTGTAGGTGAAAACGGTGCTGTCTGGATCGGTCGTCGTGAGCTTCCCAATTAGCGTATTCGGCGGCTCGTTCTCCTTAACGTTGCTGCTGCTAATCAGCACATTGGTGGGGCTGCCGTCTTCGACGATATCATTCACCTTGACCGTTACGGCTTGAGTAAACTTCGAACCGCCTTTATCCGTTGTTTCAACCCGAATGGAGTAGGTGGGTTTTGTCTCGTAGTCGGGCGAAACATTGATGATGAGCTGTCCGGCAGGGGTCAGCGTAAATACACCGTTGTCGTTATCTCCTAGTCCAGTGACTAGCTTGTAGGTGTGGGTTTCGCTGGCATCTTCATCGATCGCCTGTAGATTTCCGACCGAGAAGCCCGGAACGATGTTTTCATCGACGCTATCTGGCGTGAGGGTGATAGCCGTGGGCGCTTCGTTGAGATCTGTGACGTTGATGGTCAGGATCTTCTCGGTGAAGAGGGTACCTGCATCAGTCGATCG
>CASBQM010000671.1 GCA_949127645.1 Synechococcales cyanobacterium PMM_0036 | reverse complement strand
TGCTTGCCATGCTGCGCTGTTCCCTTGACGCGGCGGATGCCAGCCATGACCGCCCGCACCAGCTTGTCTTCGACAGGATTCGAAACGCCAGCGAACTGGTGGGCCTGGGAGATCGTGGTTAACCGGCGCTCGACCGTATTCGCCTTCAAGGTACGGGCGGCTTCGGCGGCATAGGCAGCGATGGTGGCGGGCGTGGCGGGAAGAACGGCCACTTCCCTGCCCCGGCAAAATGCCTCGAAAGCGGCCCAGTCGGAGCGGTAGGCCTTGACGGTGTTTTCGGTTTTCGAGCGTCGGGCGTAGGACTCGGCCTCGGCCAGGTAGGGTGCGAGTGGGTCGGGCGCGGGAATGGGGAGATCGGCCAAGCACTCAGGATATCCTGGCTCCCGATCAGTTTCAATAGAGTACTCTTATCGTGCGTCACAGCGCTTGCTGTACCGCACGATCGTGCAGTACCATAGTGAATAGATTATACTGTTCTCTAGGTTCCACCCATGCCGGGCAACCCGTCGTATATCCATAAACTTGCGGGTGTTCTGGCCGAGGCCCGCTCGCCCAAACCCATTCCGTTTTTCCGACGCCGGGACATTGAGGCCCTCTTCGGATTGAAGAAGCGCCAAGCCCTAAACCTCATGCACCGCATCGGAGCCGTTCGAGTCAGCAGTGAGCTCGCTGTCGAACAGCGTGAGCTGGTCCGGTGGCTGGAACGGAGAATATCGGACCCATCCGTCGCGGTCGAGCAACGCCGGCACGACACCGTCGTCGGCAGGATCGTCGAACTGAAGGCCGAAACCGCCGCGCGCGCGGTCAAGATCGTCCTGCCGGAGGGCCCTTCGGTCGATCTACCGGACGGAGTTTCGCTCCAACCTGGCCTGTTGACGGTCTCCTTCGACAACGAGGTGCAACTGCTCGAACGCCTGTTTCTGCTCGCCCGTGTATTGGCCACCCAGTCCCAGCTCCTCAGCAGCTTGCGCCTCCCTCGTTAACATTCGTTTTCGCACGAATTCGTGTGGAAACGACGTTTTTCGCAGGAACTGCTGTAGCTTTTCGCAGATTTCGGTGTACGGCCCACCCGCAAATCATTGATTCTGCGTTCGCGCTTTC
The DNA here is from genome assembly GCA_949127645.1 of Synechococcales cyanobacterium PMM_0036. Taxonomy (GTDB): domain Bacteria; phylum Cyanobacteriota; class Cyanobacteriia; order Elainellales; family Elainellaceae; genus Drouetiella. The sequence goes on along the minus strand of CASBQM010000671.1, from coordinate 2,292 downwards.
GCATTATCTCGTGGAGCCGACAGGAATCTAGCAATTTCAGCCACTTACGTCTGTTGCGAGGGTTTCGTGCGCTCCGCAAAGTTGCCGCCTTTGCCTGAATATCGGAAATCACCCGGCCGTCGGCATGCATCGACTTGGCTCTGTACTCTCGCGGCTGCTCAGGACATCGATCTACAGCGACTGTCGCTTTCCGAGGCCGCCGATTGTGCCATATCCCATCTTGAATACCAGCGGGACACGGGGATGCCACTGATCCCGGCTACCGTTCAACTCGCCTCTCTTCTGGTGCGCCTGGAAGGCGAAGCTCTGCTTTCGGACGCCTCCTCGACAGAACCCTTCATCGAACGCGCCTACGCTCGCACTCTCGCCCGCTGGCTCGCCACCCGCTTGGAAGCCAGCCTGCGCGTCTGGACCCGGCCCGGCATTCTTCCCCTCGAACCGGAACCAGAGCCGGAACTCCCGTCGGAGACAACAGTCTACGATCTGATCCGTCTCTGCGAGTCCATCAATCCGCGACTTGAAACGCTTGCCACTCCGCTCGAGCCGGGGCCACGCGGATGGGAACGGCTCCGCCTAGTCGCATCAATCATGGTTCAGTCGCACGAAGAGTTGTAGCCAGTCGCATCAATGAAGAGAATTCACACATTTCAACAAGTTACGGGCGTCGTCTGTACAATACAATCCTCCCGTCGACGGCAGCTATTTCTGAAAATGACCTAAAGTTGGAACTTAGGCTTAACTTTGGGATTAGATGATGGTATAAAACACATATGGACGTTCCTGTTTTCTCAACGTCGCCAGATCCGACCTGCATGTATCAGACCCCGGCGTTGAAAGCGGCGTTGGCGAAAATACGTTTGGCAGTCGCGCGTAAACAGGGATTGTCTTGCATCTTCGGTGACGTCGGGATGGGAAAGAGTTCCCTGCTCCGCTATCTGCTCTCGGGCTATATGGCCGACGAAAACAACGTCATATCGTTCCTGCCAAGCGGCGATACCGCCAGTCCGTTCGCGTTCCTGAAACGGATCTCGGCCGACTTCGAGGTCGCCCCTCAGCGGTCTCGTCTGGCGCAGATGGACTCAATCGAAGAGTTCCTCACGGAGAAGCACGCCGACGGAAAGACTACCATCGTCATGATCGACGAGGCCCAACTGCTTTCGCTCGACTGCCTCGAGGCTATCCGTTCGTTACTGAATTACGAGACCAATACCGAGAAGATGACGCAGGTTATTCTCTCAGGACAACTCGATCTTCGCGACCGCATGATGCTGAAGCGGTACCGCGCTTTCCGCTCGCGAATCGTGGCGCCCGTCGTGATGCAACCGCTCACGGCCGAAGAGACCGAGGCAATGATTGCCTACCGGTTGGAATACTGGCAGGCACCGAATCCTTTCACGCCCGAGTCTTGCAGACGGGTGTACGAACTCACCGGAGGTGTACCGCGCATTATCCTTCTCACGTGTCAGTATGCCCACGATATAGCTGTAGAACGAAAGCTTAAACGCATCGTGTCGGCGGTCATCAACGAGGGTTTTGAGGAACTTTCGCTTGCTGATCGAAAGTCCGCTGGAGAAGCTGTCGCCGCGCTTGCAACTGCGGAATAGGATATCGCATGCGCCCCCGGTTTTCTAAAGTTGTAGCACTATCAAGACGGCCACCCTCCGCAGAACAACTGCGTCAGGATGGATTCCAACAGACAGGGGGTACGGACCCCTGTAAGGCTATCGTGCCCCTTGAAGAGCCTCTCTCTCTGGCCACCGTAGCCTATGACCAGTCCTTATCAGGGGCGCTCCCTAAATCGCCAACGACAGCGTTGGATACTGCTCCTTCTGAACATAACCAAATGAAGTGGACGGAGGATTGGGTCACGTCTTCACAGGGCACCGTATCCCTAGACCGAGACTCCCGGGCCACCGTATCCTATGATAGAAAGGTTGCAAAAGTGAGTCTTCCTGCCCGGGCAACCGTTGCATCCCAAATCGCTAGAGTTGAAGCTGATCATGCTACAAGGGATACCGTACCCCGCAAAGTTCCATTGTTAACGGGTACGGTGTCGGCAGAGAGGGGTAGCTTAACGGGTACGGTCCGGGCACTATCGCTGCCCTCAAATTCAACAGCGCATTCTCCGGGTACCGTATCCTCACAGGCTACCGTATCCCTTAAGCTTTACCGTTGTTTTTCGGCACAAGACGGACACTCCTTCGCAGAGGAACGTTTATATAACGCTTTGTGGCACAGCCGCCACGCTCTGATTGAGTCGGACGAAACAAGATTGATTACCGTTGGTTGGGA
>CASBQM010000670.1 GCA_949127645.1 Synechococcales cyanobacterium PMM_0036 | reverse complement strand
GGTGGTTGCCAGTTTCGGGCTACTTCCCCTCGCTCAAACTGGTGTTCCAGTTCCTGCACCCGCTGCTCTGGAGTTAAGCTTCCTGCTGTGCCAAGTAACCCACAAGTTTGGTTTAACGCAGCCTGTGCCTCCTGTGCCAATTCCCGAATATGCTGCCAGGCATAGAAGGTTGGGCCGTCCGGGGTGTATTCGCCCAGATTAGCCAACCGGTTCAGGATACGCTGCCTTTGCACATCGCTGATAGTGTTAGCGGCTTGTACCTGCTCGGTTACTTCTCCTGCCCAGATTTCCAATTCTTCTCTGGACGGCGGTTGGCTCTGCAACACCCGGCCCTCCCCTACCAGGCGGTGATAAAGGTTTTGGGTCTGTACATCGGCTAGGCCAGAGGTAGCACGGGCGTAACTGGTTATGGCACTACTACCGGGATTGCTCCTACAAGACATGGTTTGGTTACTCCCTGAAAATAAAAAAACTGGACTTCTAAAAGCCCAGTTTTGCTTGCTCGTATTCTTTGTTTGCGGCCTGCTAGTTATTCAGGCCACTGTTCCAACTCCAGTTCCTCTTGCAACTGCCAGATTACCCGCGCCAGCCCATGCGCGGTTCTTGCCAACAGTTCCTGTCGCACGCTGGTGAGTGCCTCGGCCTGTCGCAATTTCAGGCACGTTGCCCTGAGTTCCTCCGCTAGTCAAACCAGTTCTTGTACAGTCAGGACGGAGGGAAGAAGTTGCTCCCCCAATTGGCGCACCGGCCAACTATGAAGTGAGGCCAACACATTCCGGCGTAATGCTGCTATATTGCTCATCTCGACCTCCTTAAGCTAAAAGCCCAGTTTTGCTTGCTCGTATTCTTTCTTTGTAGCTGCACTGCCCGGCCAATAATCGTCATCGTAATACTCTGGCTCAGGCTCTTCCAAATCCCCCGGCCAATAATCGTCATCATAATAATCCGGCTCAGGTTGGTTCAGCTTTACAATTTCACCATATTGGGTCTTGACCCAGCAGCGCATATTATCTTTTTCCCAGGCCGCATCCCGATAATCCCACAGGAAACGTTCAGACACTCTCACGTCACTTTCCCGCACATACGACTGGAAATATCGGGTTTCCTGTAACTCTGCCCCGGTCTTTCGGGACTGATAAACCTTGAGTGTACCTTCCTGCCATTGGGTAATATTCTTGAAGCCGCACATATAATTACTGAGTTCATCCACTGTGAGAAACCATTGTCGGCTGGAAGCCCAGTAGAAGTTACCATGCTCATCCCAGGCGGTTGCCAACGGGCTGAGGGCAGTGCGGGCTAGATAAATACGTTTGGGTTCGTTTCGGTCTACCCATGCGAGTGCCGCTCGTCCTCTCAGACCTTCCAGCACCCTCACAATCTGGTCAATATTTCCCCCGCAGGTGTTCAGAGCCGCAAAGATAGCCTCACTGGAGGTATGACCTAACATCTCACCCAACCCATATCTCTCTACCAGTTGCTGAATGGCTACCCCACCGTTGTGAGTACCGATTAGATTTCCCACCAGCATTGGGCTGCGGTTAGCAACGTTTCGGCTTTCTCCCCTGGTAGCCCGCCGGGTATGCCCGACCAAAATACTGGCACGTTCTGACTTCAAGAGATGCGGGAGTTTCCAGAACTGTTTCCACTTGACTGGACGGCGCGAGATATGCCACCCGTCTACTCTTATCGAAGGGTTTAAGCGTTCAGCGGCGGTAAGAGTGGTTGCCGGGGCGGGGTGAGGACGGCCATAAAACCGTGCCATCCCACTGGCATCAGTGCCGCGCTCCTGTGCCATAATACCCAGGAAATCAAAGCCCAACGCTGCTCTCCGGCGGGCGGCAGGTTCGTCGGTGGAAATTACTCCAAACAAGCCACACATTATTTGCCCCCCTTCTGCTTCTGCTCTATATATTTCCTCTCAGCAGGAGACAAGTAATCAAACTGTTCTAAAACGTCCAGAATTTGTGCTGCCGGAAGGGTGGCGATATATTTGAGGGCAGAGTCGGTCAGGGAGGCTTGTGTTACTCCCAGTTCGGTGGCTACCCGGCTTACCGCTTCCACTGCCTCATCGGTGAGGTACACGGTTTTGCGGCTTAACCCGCTCAGTTCAGCGTTGCGTTTGTTGATTGAGGCCATGTCCCACCCTTTCCTTTTCGTTTTTCAGTAGATTTATTTGTTACACATTTGTGTATTACATAATGGTATAACATATTTGGGTGTGTGTCAAGTAGGCTGTATCACTAGACCTGTGGTAATTGAGAAGTATGGTCTAAAATTCAAATCCAGCCTCCAGTAGAAGTTGCCTCAGCATCAGGGCATGTTCCTGAAGGCGAGTAGCAAACGGCTCGGCTAGTTGGGTAAGCTGCCTGTCCGGGGCGCACTCCCTGAGCGTGTCCAATGCCTCAGTCAGGAGGGTAGTTGCCTCTACCAGCTTTTGCACTCCCAATAGTCCTAGCTCATCCAGGTTGGTTTCCTCATTTTCCTCTGTTTCTTTCGTACCCTCACACTCGCGCTGGGCAGCTTCCACCGAGTAACCTTCATCCCTCACCAGCTTCACGATACTCCTGAGCTTCCCGGTTAGTTCTGGGTGCTGGCGCAACATCTCTACCACCTTTGGACGGTCAGCCGGGTCAAGGGTGGCGATGCTTCGCTGGGACGTTTCACTCAAGCCCAGTGCTTCTAGTTCGGAGGCCAGTTCCGGCGGTAATTCTTGTTCTAACCCTTCCAGGCTAAACCCTGACGTAGCGTCCAGATCAGAGGGCAGTCCCCCGCCACCGCCGTAACCTCCTTCTTCTCCATAATCTTCCTCAAATTCTCGCTGCGGTCTATTACCAGATGCACTCTTACCCTTGCCACCGGGCTTGCCGCCATCATCTCCGCTCCTTTCGGTGAAATCAGTTTCAAGACTGTGCCGGGGAGTATTGACACTTTGTAGGACAGACTCAGACCCTGACATACTCATGTTTTCATCTAACTCATCCTCCGTTTGGCTAACTGGTGGAAGTTCAGTTTCAAGGTTATCAGCGTTGGGTGCTGGCTCCAGGTATAACTGGCTCAAATCTGCGGCACTACCGCCCGGTGTGGACAGGAGTAAAGCTATTAACCGGGGTAGGTCAATTTCCTCCGCTGTTCCATCC
>CASBQM010000669.1 GCA_949127645.1 Synechococcales cyanobacterium PMM_0036 | reverse complement strand
TAGCATTTTGCGAAACATTTCTCGCGTGGAGGTATCGTCTTCTGCCACTAGAACAGTGGGGCGATCGCCCTTTGCGTGGAGCGGGTTATGGGGGCAATATTGATCCAATAGACGAGTTAGCCGCTTGTAGTCTACAGGTTTGGTCAAATAGTCTGATGCTCCTAGAGTAAAGCCCAGATTTTTGTCGTCTATCATACTCATGACAATGACCGGAATATCTGCCAGTCGGGGATTAGCTTTGAGGGAAGCCAGTACCTCCCAGCCGTTCATGTGGGGCAGCAGCACATCTAGGGTGATAGCATCGGGGCAGAGGGTTTCTGCTAACGCTAGCCCTTCATCGCCTGTTGCGGCAGTTTCCACACGAAAGCCTTCTTTGACGAGATATCGCACCATCAAATCTCGCACTGAAGAATCGTCATCAATGACCAGAATGGTGCCCATGCTGAGCTGGGTCGGGCGATCGGCGTTATTGGGTGCGCGATCGCTCTGCGTTTCAGGTGAATCACGATCAGGCAAATCCAGTTCTGGCAAGTCGGAGCGATCGTCCACTTGTGACGGTAGACAAATAGTAAACGCTGAGCCTTTGCCCATCTCGCTGCTAACGGTAATATCGCCCCCCATCATTTGACAGAAGTGACGGCTGATTGCCAGCCCCAGACCTGTGCCGCCATACTTGCGCGTCGTTGAGGCATCGGCTTGGGTAAATGCCTGGAAGACTCTGCTCATCTGCTCCAGACTCATGCCGATACCCGTATCAGCGACCTTGAACGTCAGCCAGTCGGCACGACGCTCTACCGTCAGCGTAATCGTGCCCGCTTCGGTAAACTTAGCGGCATTGCTGAGGAGATTAAACAAAGACTGCCGCAATTTGGTCAGGTCAGCGTACATGGTTCCAAGATTGTCAGTGCCCAGATTGTCAGTGCCCAGATTACCCGATCGAACAATTTCTAGCCTATTGCCGTTTCTCTTGACTAACGGCTGAATCGTGTTTTCAACTTCAAAAATTACCTGCTCTAGGTCAAAGGTTTCTAGATAGAGATCCATCTTGCCCGCCTCAATCTTGGAGATATCGAGGATGTCGTTGATTAGCCCCAGCAGATGTTTACCCGCCCCCCGAATTTTTTCCAGGTCGGGCATCATGTCTTCATAGCCCTGATCTTCTGCGTCCTCTTGCAGGATTTCGCTATAGCCAATAATGGCGTTGAGCGGCGTACGCAGCTCGTGGCTCATGTTTGCCAAAAATTGGCTCTTGGCACGGTTTGCCTCTTCAGCCGCTTCTTTGCCCTTGAGCAGCATATTTTCTGCCTGTTTGCGATCGCTCACATCCCGCTGTACTGAGATCCAGTGCATGAGGTTGTCCTGATGATTATCCTGATCAGGGGCGATCGGCACCATCTCAAACTCTAGCCAAAACTCGGAGCCATCCTTGCGGTATTGAATCAGCTCAGCATTGACGGCTTGGTGCTGAGCGATCGCTTCTCGGACTCGATCTAGCTCTGCCCGATCGGTGTTGACCCCATGCAAACAATCAGCCGTTCTGCCCAGCGCCTCCTCAGGTTCATAGCCCGTGATTTGGGTAAAAGCCTGGTTAACATAGACCACTCTGAGTTCGCTGGTTGGGCTGACCTGAAAGATCACTACCGCGTCATTGGTGTTGACCACCACTGATTCCAGAAGGCGCATCCGTTCTTCGGAATGCTTGCGATCGGAAATGTCAAAAATTACGCCATCTAGACAGAGGAGTTCGCCCGTGGGGCTGAAAATGCCCTGCCCTTTTTCATACACCCAGCGCAAGTCACCATCGGCGTGGCGGATGCGATATTCCAGCTCGTAGGGGCGTTTTTCGGCGATCGCCACACTAACTTCGCTGCGAATTCTGCCCTCATCTTCAGGATGGATAATTTCTGCAAACGAGGGCGATTTGATTTGCGTGAAAACATTGGCGGCATAGCCCGTGATCGCCTGAATCGGCTGGCTGATAAACTCCATTGTCCAGTCGGCATCATAGTTGCAGCGGTAGACGGCTCCTGAGATATTTGCCAGAAGCGATCGGAATCGCTCCTCCCGTTCGCGGATGTCGGCTTCGGCTTGCTTGCGTTCGGTAATATCCATCGTCACGCCAGAGAGCCGCAGTGGTTTTCCCTCGGCATCTCGCGTCACTTTGCCGCGACCCGTCACCCAGCGCAACGCGCCATCTGGACGAATAATGCGATATTCTGGCACATATTCTGTGTCTTCTCGAATAGCCCGCTGCTGGGCTTTTAACACCTGATGACGATCGTCTGGATGAACATACTGAAGAAAATCTTCGTAGCTGCCGCCAAAAGTGCCGGGAGCCAATCCAAACAGGCTTTCTACCTCGGTAGACCAATGCTCCTCTCCCGTGACAATATCCCAATCCCATGCCCCCATTGAGGCAGCGCTTAACGCCATCCGCCGCAGCTCTTCGCCCTGACGCAATGCCTCTTCCGCAAGCTGTCGGTGCATAAACTGCCCCATTTGACTGCCGATCGCCGCCATCATTTTTAGCAGGTCAGCATCGGGCTTCTGGATCTTGTGGCTGAAAAACACCAGCACGCCCACGACGCGATCGCCGTTGCAAATGGGGAAGCCGCACGCAGACTGAAGGCGCTTAGGCAGAATACCCACTGGCACATCTTGCCCCAGCCCATTAGAAGAGTTTAGAGCAGAAGAGTTTAGAGCGGCAGCGTTTAGAGCGGCAGCATCCAGATTTGCAAGCCAGACGGGTTCTCCGCGCTGCCAGACCTGTCCAGCTAAACCAACGCCGGGTGCAAGCAGCAGCAGTTCTGAAGTGGCTGCCCAATCGACCATCTGTGGCGATCGCCCCCAGGACTCCACGCGAAACAGCCTATTTGCCTCAGTCTTGAGCTGCCAAACTTCGCCAAAATCCCAATTCATGCTGCCGCAAATCGCTTGAATAATCGTGAGAGCTGCATCTGAGAACGTCAGAGATCCTGCTAGAGCGCGCGTTGACGCATACTGAGCATTGAGGCGGCGATCGGCTCTACGCCTTGCGTTCAGGTTACGGCTCAAGATGGCAAACACAGAGCCAACCGCCGCCAGCACCAGCAGCGTAAAAATCTCAACTAAATAAATCTTTTGCCGAAAGCGATCGATCCTCTCTTCTAGCAAGCCATCTAGCGCTTTGACCGTGTGCTGCCATAGCTCAAAACTGCTTTTTAAGGCAGAAGTTGCTCTGCGATCGAACTCTACGGCAGAGCTATTAATTGTCTCGCTTTGAATCAGCATTTGATTCATCCAATCTAGAAATCTCTGCGTGTCAGAGAGGGTGCTTCGGAGAGGAAGCTGCAAAACCGACTGAAGGTTATGTGTCGGATTATTTTCAAACGCAACGTTCATCCCCTTGCGCGTAGCATCGCTATTGGCTTGGGTCACGCCAATATGCATAATCATCTGCCCTCGATCTTCAGGGTCTAGCGCTCTCTGACGAATGACATCCTTCCCCTCGATTTGCAGGTTGGCTAGCAGTTCCTGAGCTTCCGGCAGCTTGAGCAGAATGGCATCTATTAAATAGTAGGTGTCGAGATCGGGATCGAGAATCAAGTTAGACGTGTCGCCAACTTGAGAAATCAGCTCTCGTATCCTGAGAATCAGCTTGGCGTGCAAATCTTCGATCGCCGCACGGCTAGTCGTGCTGAAATTTGCCTGAGCAATTTGTTGAAAAAGTTCAATGCTCAAATGTTGCCAGGATTCTTGGAGAAGCGGAAATTCTTTTTGGGTTTTGAGGCGAGCGCCCAATGCTTTATCCATTTTTGCAACAGCTTCCATATCCTTGCCGATCTGCGCTTGCTGTTGCTTGAGCGCCAACAAAGGCACTTCCTTAAAAAAGTAGCCCTGGGCTATGCGCTGGCTTTGAGGCACATCTTGCAGGAGCCGTTCTAAAGGACGCAAGTATTGTGTGCCGTAAAGTTCAGCTTGAGTGAAATCAATGCGTTGATTGACCTCAATCGTGAGCTGATATACCACAAAAGCAAACGGCAGGACAAACGTCAGCAGCAGGGCAGGCAGGCTAATACGGAGCGGCTTGCGGATGCGGAGCTTTTCTCGCATGGCGGTTTTCCTTTGAGTGGGCGATCGCATAAGTATCTTGAGGCTGAAATAGCGGCATCGCTCAACTGAAAGTAAAACGCCAGCACGTTCTGCCTATGGATACAACGATAGGCTTAGGATTCCCAGGTTTTGTCATTTTGCACGGCGATTTCTTTTGAAGCGATCGTCTGCACAAGCGCCCACAAGTCTAGCTTTAGGCAAGCTTCTGGGTAAATATCTGAGCAAGCATCTAAACAAGCAGCTCACCCCGCAAAACCGTCACGGCTTGTCCATCCAAATAAACGCGATCGCCCTCAGAGCGCACCCTAATTACGCCGCCCCTGGCAGAAGCTTGGTAGGCAAGAAATTCTGATTTGTGGAGGCGATCGCGCCAGAAGGGAGCCAAACAGCAATGAGCAGAACCCGTCACCGGATCTTCATTGATGCCCATCTGAGGCGCAAAGAAACGAGAAACGAAGTCAAAAACCTTGCCAAACTTGGGAGTCGCATCTGCCAAGCTCGTGATGATCACACCATGTACGGGTAGATCTGCCATCACGCCAAAGTTGGGAGAGACTTCACGAACCGACCTTTCTGAATCTAAAACAGCCAGATATCCCAATGAGCTTTGCCAAACCTCGCCAATTGCCGCCCCAGCCAGTGCCTCGGTGAGCGGTGGCGGAATCGCAACCTGGTGAGAGAGATTCGCCGGAAAGTCAAGCTGAATCCAATCTCCTTGTCGCTTTGCCATCAGCAATCCGCTTCGGGTATGAAACCGCGCTTCTACATCAGGCGGCAGGTGTCCCTCTGACCACAGCACGTGAGCGCTAGCCAATGTCGCGTGCCCGCAAAGATCGATCTCAACGGCAGGGGTAAACCAGCGAAGGCGATACCCATCCTCCTGCTTCAGCAAAAACGCCGTTTCCGACAGATTCATTTCTTGCGCCACGCTCTGCATCCAGCGATCGCTCATGGCTTCTGTCAAAATACAAACCGCCGCCGGGTTTCCTGCAAATGGCTCGTCGGTGAAGGCATCGACTTGAGTAATGGCTAAGCCCATGGGAGTTCTAAGGTTTTAAATTAAACAAGCCGAGTTAAACAAGCTAGGCTTTGGGCGCATGGACAGTCAGAACCTCACAGGGCGCATGGTGCAACACATAGTTACTGACGCTACCCAAAAAAAGTTCGTTGAGACCTGAAGTTCCCCTACGCCCCACCACAATTAGATCAGATTGCCAATTTTGAGCCAGTTCGCAAATCACGCGACCTGGATAGCCCGGTGTCTGAGTAAATTCAGTTTTGATTCCGGCATCTGTAGCAATTTGGAGATGCGATCGCACAAACTCTAGCCCCTGTGCCTCGTAATCTCGCCACTGCTTTTGATAAACCTCGAATACTGCCGCTTCCATGGTCAGGGTAGATCTCAGACCTGTTGCCGAGATCGGCATTTGAGGACTGCCTGCTTCATCAGCCGACAGGACGTGCAAAATCATGAGTTCAGCCTCTAGAGTTTTAGCAAGACTCAGCGCTTTACCAAAAATGAGTTCGCCCAAGGGCGATCGATCGATCGCAACCAAAATTTTGTGAAACATAAAGACTCTGTTAATGTTCAAAAATATAGATAGTGTTCAAAAATACAGACAGTAGAGGCGCATTTGCTTCTTTAGAAGAGTAATACCACACTGACAGCGCCACCGAAGAGCAAGTAGCTTTCTTAAACTTTGTCATCATGCACCCGTTCTCTCAGCGATCGGGTACCGCCGCTCCAAAGACACGACATCTGCCCCACTCTCGCGGGCAACCCGAATGAGCAATCC
>CASBQM010000668.1 GCA_949127645.1 Synechococcales cyanobacterium PMM_0036 | reverse complement strand
GCCCAGAGTCTGCCAGAACGCCTTAAGCTTCGGGTGAGTTAGGCTGAGGTTCTTCATGCGTAAGAAAATTTGCAGGACAAAGGGAAGGTATTTAGGGGTTCTCGGGGATTCATTGTTATAAAACTCAGAGTCAGCTAGAACCCAGAGTCGGCAGGTCTTTTAGAGTATGCTACAGCTCGCTATTATGCAAATATTAGTATATGCCTACAGTGGAATAGGCTTCTGCCTGCGTTAGAGTTTGCCAAATTCTCTCTCTGCTCTTTAGGTTTTTATTACGCGATTCGCTGTACCGTAGTCTCGAATTGACCATCCGGATAGAGGCTCATTAACCGAAATCCAGGCTGCCGATCGCCATCGATTGCAAATTCATCCGCATTGGGGGAAAACTGGACGCAAGTTGAAGGGGCACCCAAGTAGCGTACGCCCTGCCGCACCCGATCGAATTCTTGATGAATATGCCCGAAAACCACTAGCTTGATCTGGGGATGGCGATCGATTATTGCAAAAAAAGCCTCCCGGTTCTGTAGCCCGATCGCATCCATCCAGGCAGAAGCGATCGCCAATGGCGGATGATGCAGCGCAATCAAAGTCGGCAGAGACTCACCCTGGAGCTGCTGATCCAGTATCTCCAGAGCATCAGCCGATAACTCTCCATGCACCTGCTGATGCAGCATAGAATTAAGCAAGATAAACTGCCAGCCTCCCGCCTGAAAGCATTTCTGGGGAGAAATGGGCGCAGTACAAAGCGTTTGCTCCATGTTGGTAAGGGACTGATCGTGATTACCAGGAATCCAGTAAGTCGGAATGCCTAGAGGCATAATGCGGCAGTGGAGCTGCTGATAAGAGGTAAGTGTTTCGTCTTGCGATAAGTCACCCGTGAGCAATATGAGATCAGGCTGCGGCTGAAGCTGCGCCACAGAATTCAGCACGGCTTGAAACGAAAGAACCGTAGGACAGTCTTTCATCGTTTGATCTTCATCCGCAAACAGATGCGTATCCGTGAGCTGGGCGATAACTAGCGGTGAATCTGAAGGGATAAAAGATGAAATCATAAAGAACGATCGGGCTTAAATTTGAGTCACCGATGGCTGCATGATAGCAATGCTGTCAAGAAAATTATAGGGTTGATCTGATGGACGATCGGAACATGGGTGATCTAAAAAAGTATGCTCTGACAAACTGCACGCTTTACACAGGCGATCGCTCCCTTCATGACCATGCTCTTGTGATTGAAGGTAATCAAATTAGTGACTGGGTTGCCCTCAGTGATTTGAGTCCCGATTTACCTGCGATCGATCTCAACGGCAGTAGTGTCGCACCCGGATTTATTGATATGCAGCTCAACGGCTGCGGCGGGGTGATGTTTAACGATGCGATCGCCCCTGCTACGCTAGACATTATGCACCAGACGAACCTGAACAGCGGCACTACCAGCTATTTGCCGACGCTAATCACTACTGCCGATCAAGATATGCTGACGGCAATAGAGGTGGTGAAAGCCTATCGCCAAAATCACCCCTACAGCGTTCTGGGCTTACATCTCGAAGGACCTTACCTTAACCTAAAGCGTAAGGGCATCCACAACGCTGACTATATTCGTCCGATCGATCGCCTCATGCTAGAAAAAATTGCGGCGGCAGGTCGAGAGGTGGTTCGGCTAATGACGATCGCCCCTGAACTCGCCACCGCAGAAGATATCAGGCTATTAACAGCGCAAGGCATCCTCGTCTCGGCTGGACATACGGATGCTAGCTATGAAGAGGCAATTGCGGGTTTTGATGCCGGGATGCAGATGGCAACTCACCTATTCAACGCCATGTCGCCCTGGCAGGGCAGAAAACCTGGCATGGTGGGGGCAGTCTTCGATCGAGAAGAGGTCTATGCAGGTCTCATTGCCGACGGTCAGCACGTGCATAAAGCATCCATGCGTCTAGCCAAAAAGCTGAAGCAGGATAAGCTAATTCTGGTGACAGATGCCACGCCGCCTGTGGGCACTCAAATTGAGTCTTTTGTGATTGGCGGGCAGCGAGTATCTTACCAAGACGGCAAGTGCATCTCGGCAGACGGCACATTGGGCGGCTCAGCCCTGACGATGATTGAAGCGATCGCCCACTGCGTTAAGCACCTAGACATTTTACTCCCAGAAGCCTTACGCATGGCTTCGACCTATCCAGCCAAGCTGATGGGACTCAATCAGCTAGGAAAGATTGCGCCGGGATACAGGGCTAATCTGGCAATATTCGATCGCCATTTCCAAATTGTGGGAGTGGTCGATCAGGGTCGATATCTCGCTGCAATCTAGAAGGGAGTCAACCTTATTTGTAGGCAGAAGCAGAGATCGAAAAAATAGCTTGAGTTATGGAACTTAAGTGATTAATCGAATTGTCCTGAATGCTGCGATCGCAAAAGGTTGTTTGCCTAAAAGTCACTCTTCGTCATCATCCTGATCCAGCTTGACTAACTGAATATGCTTGTAGCCCAACTTGATTTCAAACTCATCTCCTGCATTCAAGCCCATTTTTTGAGTGTAGGTTGAACCAATTACAATTTGACCATTTTGATGGACGCTGACGCGGTAGGTTGGCTCACGCCCTCGACCATCTTTTGAGCCTTCCGCGTCTAGCATTGTGCCCTTTGCTTCTAGAAGTGCTTTTAGAAAATCTGCCAGATTAACGCGGGTCTGGTTATTTTTCCCAGTCGTATAATAGCCGCAACGTTTAGCTTTCTCTCTTCGAGGTAAATCTGATAGCTCCTTAAATTTTTGTAGGAGTGCTTTTCCAGTTAATGGAGCAGTTGCCGTTTCAATCATCGCTTTCCAGGGTTCCTCACGATCGTTGAGATCATCACGTCAAAATTATAGATGTAAATTGTAATCCGCTTTAAATCCTATAAAGAATATAGCCCTAAAGCTCTAAAGTTTGATAGCTAAACGATGACGCGATCGCCGCAATTTAGGATCGAAATTATGCGACTTTACAGAATTCCGCATTTTTCATATCAGATTAAATGCTTTTCTAATCAACATTGCTTTCTTAATCGACACTCATAGGAATTTGATTCAATATCTGGATGAGTTGAGTATTTGGATAGAACCTTAGCCGATTGCTCACCTTAGCCAATTGAGCAAAAACAGCTTATTCAATGAGAATCTTACATGAATATAGCAATCCTAAATGGTTTGTGAGAGGTGGGGCGGGCTG
>CASBQM010000667.1 GCA_949127645.1 Synechococcales cyanobacterium PMM_0036 | reverse complement strand
TATGTAGTCCTTCTGGTCCGCCTACAGGCGAGATCGATCAGGGAAATTTTATTGAAGTATTTACAGGTGCCAATGCCAGTGGCACGAAGTTAGGAACTCTCTTTTATGGACATATTGCCGCCCAGGTGTATCCATATGGCACCACCAAAGTACTCAATAAAGGTGGTGGCAGCATCTGGTCTGTAGGGTTAGGTGTCGTACCTCAAGTTCCACAAAATCAATTATGCTATCTGAGTCCACATGGACATTTTGACATTCGTGCTGAACCAGGGGTTATTGCTTCGCGTGCTAGCCTTGATTGTGGTGTAAATGTAAGTCAATCAGCTTCCCCACTTTATTGGTGGACATTCTGATCCTAGCATCGAAGGAGCTCATCTGGAAGATTACATAGTTTGTGTCAGGCAATGATCAGCGCAATTCTTGATTGTTGCCTGACGTCTGCAAGCAATTTCGAATAAAAATTAAACAAATCCGACAGGTGATTGAAATATGATTTGTATTTCTGTAAATTTACTTATTGCGTTTGGGTTCATTACTTGCATGATTATGGGTCCATCAATAAATCAAAGAGAAAAGTCATTGATACTACCTAAATCTGCTATTCTAGCACCTATAACCCCGACACTACAACCCGGCCAAAGTGTAAGTCAAACTAGCCTAATATCAATCACCTCAGCTGCATTTATTAACAATTCTCATTTAACACCAATACTCACAGCTCCACGCATTTGGCTAGATAGTTGGTCACCTAGTAGTAACATGCTGGCTTATCGTACATTCACTGCCGAAGAGTTGAAAAATGACTTTAAACTACCGCCTGGCACGTTACATTTTTTGAACTTGAACACTAATCAAACCTGCGCCTATCCGTATGGCGTTGGCTATTTTCGTTCGTTTGTTTGGCTGGCGATGGGACAAATTCTTAGTGCCACTGACACTCGTGCATCGCCGCCCAATCAGGTGGTCATCCTCAGCAATCCTTGTGCCAACCGAGTTACTAACTTGACAATGCTATTTCCGGATCGAGTATCCACTATTATTAGCGCTAAATCAGACCACTCCACATTCGTAGTGGGCGGTGAACGAACGCAGTGGCTGTATACACCCCAAGCCCATGCAGTGCGCCCACTGGCAACATCGCTACAAAATTTGGGAGCAGCCGTTGCCTGGTCGCCACTAGGTAACTATCTTACGGCAACAATGCTGCGCTTTAAAGATCAGATGACGCTGGCGACAACCTATGCTATCAACCTAAATACCGGCCAGATCGAGTCAACTGTTCAATGGCAAGCCCATCTCTACGAGGGCAATGAGTTTCTCACACCCCTTTGGTTAAATGAGCGCCAATTCTTGATCCCAGAAACGATGGACCAGGGGCCATTGCTCATCACCGTTGGACAGAAACCTGTGCCAATTGCGCCAAAATGGTTCGGTGTATCGCCCCATCGTTTTCAGTGGGCAAATGCGGCACTCATTGCCAACAGTCAGCACTACCATCTTGTCTTCTCCACCCCTACCACTGACGAAGAGCCTTATACCTATCTGCCCCTGCGCTTATATCACTCCGAAACCGGCAAAGTTGACGAACTACCCTTTCAACACCTAATCAGCACACCTGGGTCAGAGCCTTTCCAACACATGCTCGGTTTTTCGCCGGATGGCAGGTGGCTGCTTGGCTTTAATGACAGCCCATCCAACGTCTGGCTATGGCCGGTGGATGGATCGTCCGGGCAAGGGATCCAACTGCCTATCCATGGCGCCAGTAGCCCGATGGTGTGGAAACCGGATTCGACGCAGCTCGCCGTGGGCGGGTATGGCGGCGTTATACTTTTTGCCGTGCCGGGCGGTGCACAGGTTGGCTTTGTGAAGATTAGTGATTACAACGCCGAACCGTTCGGCTGGTCACCCGATGGAAAGTTTTTGGCAATTCGAGGGGTGGGTTATGGACAAGAAGCATTGTTCATACGGCAAACTCAATCACCACAATCGAAGCAATAGACCTTGAATATGATCCCCGATGACTAATGCCGGATCACTCGCACGAGGCGTGCTTTCTCCTCCATTGCATGGAACCTTGCGCTGTAATACTAAAGATTAGGCAAATTTGTGAAAATGTAATTTAGCTATGTTTCGACTTCTTATAATTTTATTCCTTGCGGTTGGGTTTGCGGCTTGCGCCTCTATCATTCAGTCAACCAATAGATAGAAGGTTCACCTGGATCACCTACTGGCACAGTGACGATAACGCGCTCGTTGCGCGCAACTGGGGTTGTCAGCCCAACGGGTCAATTGATGACCATGCCTACATCGCGTTTGATCGCCGCCAATCATGTGGTTTTAACACCAATAATCACATCACCAACCATCGTTCCCTATAGTTGGTCGCCCGATAGCAACATGCTGGCTTATTGGACTTTTACGGCAGCAGAAGCCAAAGAGTGGTTTAAACGACCACCCGGTACATTGCATTTCCTGAATCCACACACTGGTCGGGCTTGTATCTCACCCTATCCGATTGGCTATAGGAATTCGCCGCTTGTCTGGTTGTCGAACGGGAAAATACTCACCGTGACCGACGCACGTGCAGCAAACCCTAACCAAGTGTTCCTGGGTACGCCTTGCACGAATGATTTCACAAACCTCTCACAGCATTTCCCCGACCGCGTTTATGGCATCGCGCCCTACAAACCCGACGATTCCCAGTTTGTGCTGAGCAACAAGCAAGGCTACTGGCTTTACACGCCCCAAACCCAAACAGTGCGCAGAATGGCGGCCACCGTACCGAACGTGCGGGGGATTATCTCCGGGTCACCATCAGGGGAGCACTTCACCTTGACATCAACGCGGTCTAAAAACAATACGACGACATCAACCACCTACGTTATCGAGTTAAG
>CASBQM010000666.1 GCA_949127645.1 Synechococcales cyanobacterium PMM_0036 | reverse complement strand
GCTTGCCACTGAGCTAAAAGGACTTGGCGTGTATCTTACCGTGTCCGATGCCGTCTTCTCAAGAAGATCGGTTTTAGGCTCTAGCGCAGTGGACAAAGGGTATCCAGCCTTTATCCCAGTTGTCGGGGTAGTAACTTCTGGGACATTGATCTTCTCGATCGCAGTCGGGGTAACTTCTTTCCCCAGAGGACTCTTTATCTCATTGGCTGCGGGGGTAGTAACTTCTGGGACATTGATCTTTTTGATCGCAGTCGGGGTAACTTCTTTTACGCCAAGAAGACCCCCTACCTTAGTTGTCTTGTCATTTGATATAACTTGGAGTTCCTTGACAGGACTTTTAACTTGGTTGATCTCAGTGCCAAATTGTTTGATGACTGGGTTTACCAGGTCTTTTATTGATTGCTTGACCTTAATCTTTTTACCTTGGTGTAAAGAATTATTAATCTCTTGCCATGCGTCTGTGTCCGGTTTTACGTGATATTTTGGTAAATGTTCTTTTATGAAAGTGCCCGTGTTTTTTGTAGATTCCCACGCACTTGATGCAAAACGTGCTATTGAGCTGATAGGGCTTGTGGCGGGTTTTGCCGTGTCTGGTATCTTTTTCTCAAGATCGGTCTTGGGCTGTTCTTTTTTGGAGCTGACGACCTCTGAAATTTTTGGCTGCTTATCCAATGACTCTTTACCCGCGACATCTTTGACCCCTTGGTTAGAAATGCTTTCAAGTAATGCATATTGTTTGACCGCGATGTCTGCTAGTTGTTTTGCATAAGCAGTGGAAGATACTATATCGGCTGAAATCTGAGTAAGTATAGTTACAGTAGGATCTGTCTTTACATCGCTGACAATCTTCTTAAACATGGTCTGAGATTCTATACCAACTTTGCCGAGGTCTTCTGCCTTGGGATTCCTTAGTCCAGTTTTTTGAGCCGCCTTTTCAAGTGCCGCTTGCGAAAATACTCCCGTATGAGTAGTAAATTCTTCGGCTAGCTTTTTCTCAATATACTCCTGTCCTTTTTCGTTAACGACTGTTTTATCTTTAACCTTTCCAAATAAATCTTTTTGCTGAATAGTTGTGACAAGACTTCCATATTCTTTTTGTAATAGCGCGGAGCCAGATTTCGCATTACTTACTATCTCTGCCACTAAACGGTTTTCTTCCTGGAGCATATTAGCTTCCACTTCAGCCTTATAGCCAGACCTGTTAGTAAAGTTAGAGAAAAGCTTGGAAAGACCAAACTCTAGAGTATGCCCTAGCTTCATCCCGGTATTTTCTAGATGAAAAGCAGACGAATTAGCATTAGGTAGATCTTTATAATCAATGCGCTTACCTTTGTAAAGGTTAAACATATTAGTTTTTCTTGCCCCAGTAGACGTTACGCTTTTGCCAATATCATTACTACCAGTTGGGGCTATCGTCTTTGGATCTTTTATGTAATTAACAATTCTTTCGTTAGACGTGGAGATTGTCTTTAAAGTTGCATTGCTTTCTTTTACTACATTAGGGAATGTGGTAAAAGCCTGATTCATCAGAGCCAGAGAGTTATAGACGTCAACTAAAGTTTTATTTATTATATTTAGCACCGATAAACTTTCTTGGAGAATATCTTTTGTGCTAGAGGAATGAATGAACGTGTCCCCTGTGTGGACTATGTTACTAGCCGCATTCTTAGTTGTGTTGACTGCCGAATGGACTATTTCGCTGCCTTGATGAACAACGTTGCTTGTTACATCCTTAGCTTTACTGACCATTTCTTTTGTTCCGCTAAAGATATGCTCTTTAATGCTTGCAGCAGCGGCAAAGGCTGGATGAAAGAAATCGATAATCTTCCCTGCTATAGTCCGGGCGGCATTAACCAAGCCATAGAACATGCCCTTGATCTTTTCTACTGCTCTATCCCAAGCACTGGGGATAACTTCGGTTGGATTGTGGTTCAACGCATTAATGAGCATCTGCGCTGTATCTAGGGCTGGTTTGACGATCGGATAAATGATATGCCCAAACTTCCCAACAAAACCTAACCAGGCAGAAGCAATAAAGTCTATAGGCATCATTAAGGCTGATGTCAGTATTTTTCCTACTGCTTTAGCCGCAGTGCCCATTCCCAGAAAATTATTCTTGATGCCGATCGATAATGCAGTAAGAGCTAAAGCCACTGCACCTATACCAAGTAGGAGGGGCGTTAACCCAACAGCCGCGATGCCAGATAAAGAGCCTATGACAGCCCCAATGCTCGAGAATACCGCAACTACTGTACCACCTACAGTTCCGATCGCCTCTAAAGATGCAAACATAGCTGCCAATATTGGTGTAGCCAAGGCACCCACTGCACCGACCATCGTGGTAATTTGCGAAAAGACCATCATCCCTTGCATTAGTTTTTCGTTGCCAATATTGAGGCTACTCAGCGACCAGATGATGGATTGCATAGCCGCTCCGCCAGCGGTAACAACGCCTCCTATCTTCATTCCAGCTTTGCCGACACTACCAATGCTTTGCCCAATCCGTCCAAGAGTCCCCGATATTTTAGTTCCAACAGTTTGAGCTACTTGAGCCATCTCTTGCATATTTCTTTTTGCTGAATTTTTGGTACGTTCCCAGGCTTCAGCCGTGACATCTGCTGCACCATGATTCAGGTTTCCGACAATTATCTTGGCAGTTTTCCAAGATGCTTTTAGCCAATCTTTCCAAGTGCTACCAGTCATTTCGTTGACGGCTTGCTGCCATGCTGTCTCGGTTCTTTTTGCCGCTTCGTTAAAATATATGCTTAATTTAGCTCCTGTTTTTTGTCCAGCATCCAGCAAGCCCATAAATGCTTTTTGGACTAAAGGCTGAACATGCGTAGTGCTTTCATATAGCCCATCTAAGCCAAGTGACTTCGGCATCGTAGGCAATGCTTTAGGCCATGACTTAGTAGGGTCTATGAGATTTGCCCCTTCTCCCCGTTCAATGGTCGGGGCTTGGGTAACACTACCTTCTGCTATTTTCTTGACGGGTGTGTATTGATACTTTAATCCAGGATCTGCACTAGATGGCGGTCCTCCGTATAAGGATTTCTTTTGACTTTCTTGAAAGCTTTTTGCTGCACCTTCAAGCTGTGTAGCAACCCATCGGGAGCCTTTAAGCAATGGGGCTACTATTCCGCTAGGCTGAATTAATTTTTCATGTTCAGCTTTGGCTGATTGATACTCACTTTGAACAACCTGATGTCTTGCTTGAGCTGATTGATATTCCGATTCAGCCGCAGTGCGTTTTACTTGGGCAGATCTTACTTTCTGTTTTGCTGCATTACCTCCTTGTATATTCTGTACATTTTGCCGATATTGTTGTCCCGTGCTAGCCCTTATATTTTTTCGAGCTATCTTCGCTACTTTTTCCGCCGCAGCGCTAAGGACTTCAGATTTACTTAACTCTTGTTTCGATTGAGCAACTAATTGTTGCGCTTGATTTAGTCTCTGTTCAGATTCAACCATCGATAGTTGTACCTGAGCTAATCTTTGTTTAGATTCGATAATTGAACCTGCCCCTTGACCTTGTTGTCCTGGTTTGAACAAGCTTACAAACCAATTCTTTACGTTACTGAGCATCCCTTTGATTGCGGCAAATAATTGTTGTGGATTGCCCAATAACCCCGCCGCTGTACTCAGCCCTTGCCCGATCGCTATAAATAGCTCTTTTCCCTTATCCAGGATTATCTTTGTCCAAGATCCCGTAGATGTGCCAAGGCTCTCCAGCCTGCTTCCTTCTTCATTGAGTTTTTCTGGTATCCAGTGCAAAAATCTAGTAACGCTTTCTCCTGCATTATTGATCAGATCGCTCAAAAAGTTTTGTCCGAATACCTTTTGAATATTGATGGCTAATGAGTTTGAGCTGACCAGTAGCTTATTGCCGATCTGTTTAAAAACCTGAGTTGCAGATCCCATGCTCTTAAAGAATTCAGAACCGACACCTAAGCTGATGTCATCAGCCATAATCTTAAACCTTGCAGAAACGAATCTTCCAATTCTGCTAGCAGCAATGTCTTTAGCAAACCCACCAATAATATTTGGTAGACCTTTTAGGAAAAACCACTGAAACGGTGCGACTGTCTTTGCTGTAAATTCTGTACTTTTTAGTATTTTTTCGATTTCTTCTGCCTTCAAGCCTAACCCTTTTTCAAGTAGTTTAGGTAATTTATCTATATCCTTTTTGTCAATTCCGGCTTTTTCTAAGGACTGCGTAACATTTTGTTGCGCTGTCGCACCTCGCAATATAGTAAGGATGATCTTTATGCTGTCAGCATCACTTCGATCGTTGTCTTTCAGCACCTTCATCATCTGATTTTGAAAATATGCAGCGGTGGTTGCTTTCCCCTTTTCTTTAGGGATTTTGCCCATACTCTCTAGAGCATTACGCTTATTCCCTTGATATTCGGTCTTAGCGGATTCATAAGCTTGCATTCCCTTTAAACTGCTAACCTGACCTTGCCAAGTACCGCTATTAGTCTGTATTTTGTTTTTAACTTTAAGGTAAAATTCTTTAAACCCAAGACTTATTTTGTTGTATCCTTTTTCAAAAGGTGAAACAAGAGCATTAGCCCATGCTTCTGGCATATAGGCGGATAAACTTGTCTTCATCCCTTCAATTCTGTTCCGCATCTTGGTGTCAACAGCCTGAGCTATATCTTCTACTGCGGCAACAAACTGCACTGTTTTAGACTGAAGTGCCTGAAACCAATCTTTATATTGGACAAATTGGATATATCTTAACTCTTCCTCCGTTAAAGACAAAGAAGCTGCAATTCTTTTTTGGTCTTCTTCAGAAGCCTTCACTATCCACTTTCCAGTGTTGATAAAGGTGTTAAAAGAATCTACCAAGCTATTTGAGGATAATCCCTTCTGAAGAGTTCTAAGCTGTTCTGCTGATATCCCTATATTGAGTAACGCTTTTTGTAAGCTGTCATAATTTTCCTGCGATAGTCCCCCTGGTACTCCGACAGTGGGATTTTTCATGAAAAGCTTAAAATGCTCTGATGTTTTCTTTGGAAGTAGATTAAGATTATTCTTTAACTGGGTAATTGAATCTTCTGTTTCGCCAGTGTCTGGATTTACAACTGGATTTGTAAAAGTACTGAGGACTCTCTGTACGACATCTTTTACCCCTGTTTGCTCTGCATCTGTAGACTCCCTCTGAAACTTCCTTTTTTCTATAAAGTTTTTTAAATACAATTGATCTCTTTCAGATTCTCTATCTTTAGTAGGGTTGTTGACTAGCACATTTCTTTTTACTATGTAATCATCATAATCTTTGTAGTCTGCATTGGATATGGCTGCATTTAGTCCAGCTTCTCTTCCCCTCCGGCTTATGTTAGTTTTGAACGATTGTTCTTCAGATATCTTTGTGCTTTGATTGTATAATCTGGCTATCCTGCCAGATAATTGTTGATTCTCTTTAAGCTTGCTCAGTAATTCAGGAATGCCAGTCGCTTTATATAAGCCTCCCATCATGCTACCCGCGCTTTTTCCAGCTACTTGTCCCTGCACGGCTTGGATGGTATTCGATATTGCATCAGGTATGACGTCCCCTCCCACGCTTATAGGATAGGCTCCAACTGGTCGGCTTTGTGCGATCGCTGCTTGATTGGATTCCGTAAAATCTCCAAATCTTGGTATTTTTGGGACGATCAGCTTTGTCCTGAGTTCAGCCAATTCTTGCAAAAATTCTTCATATATAATTCTTATACTAGATTGGGTTCTAGCCAATTGTTTTTTATAATCATCGCTGTGTTCATTTTTAGGTAATTGCACGTTTCCTGCTTCAATTATTCTCTCTATGTAGAATTTTGCGACTTGAGTAGATTTTTTCACATGGAGTCCTGTGTTTGGGTTAAAAGGATCAGCGTTTGACCATTCTTTTGTCATCTTAATTCTCATATCGTCTGTTTCTGGATTTCCCCCTAGTGGACTCCCTATCAATCCCGGTAAATAAACCTCAAATTTTTTCCTTATTTCTTTCATTGAAGTCAGTTCAAGCACCTCATTTTCTCTTTGTCCTTGCACTTGGTTGGCAATCTTTTCAACTTGTAGATCGTAAGCTAAAGGGTTTACGGGCTTGTTGCTTGTGGGAGCATGGGTGTACTGTACTTGATCAACAAATAAATTATTGACTTTGTAATCTTTTATATGAAAGTTAGCTAAAGCATCATCAAAAGCATTAATAATGGCAAGCGGTGCTTTAGAGCTTGCCTCTACCAAAGTCTTTAGTGCTGCAAAACTAGGATCTCCTCCCCCAGTTTTTCTATATGCTTCTGTTAGTCCGGACTGTTGCGATGCTTTTTTTAAGGTTTCTTTTTCATCATTGTCAGCCATGACTCTTTTTCTAGCCTGTTTCTGGACATATTCTTTACCTGAGTCAGTCAATTGCCACGACTCAAGCCCAAACCTGTTCTTTTTCTTTTCTACTCTTGGGGCAAGATTTATTTCTTTTAAAGCACCAGTCACGGGGTCTGGGATAGCATAGCTACCACCTAAAGCTTCTCTTCTTTCTGAGAACAGCTTAGACGTAGCCATCTTTTCTAATGCTCTGGCGTGTTCTTTTTCACGCTCTTTAATTTGCTTCTCTACTTCCTCAACAAACTTTAAAGAATAGATACTTTTTTCTACCCTTTGTGCGCCTAACTTTTCAGCATACCCCTGAGT
>CASBQM010000665.1 GCA_949127645.1 Synechococcales cyanobacterium PMM_0036 | reverse complement strand
GAGGAGGTGAGGGAATGGGGGTAGGCTGGGTCGATCGCGTCAATGCCATACCGATATTAAAGGGGCCTTTGGGATCTGTAGCGGGGTCAAACTTGAGTTCTCCGGTTGCGCCAATCCGCTGGGCTGTGGTGCGATCGCTCGTATACAAAAGCGTTGCGCCGTCTATGCCCGGAATCTTAGAGGTTTCTAGCGGACGAGCTAGCGGATAAAACGAGATGCCTTTGCCGAAGCCACGCGTAATTGGATGATCGCCGTATTGATTGACGATCGTCACGCCAGGACCTAGACCTGAGGCTTGCCCTGCCGGATCGATCACAAGGCGATCGCTCACCTTAATGCCCCAGTCGCTTAGGAGATTGTCGAGCTTAGGATCGGTTTGGGGATCAACCATGAGCAGCAAGCCGCCTTTGCCAGAAGCGTAAGTGCGCAACGCCTCTAGCTCTTTGTCGAGCAACGGACGCTGTGCCCCGGCAACCACAACTACCGAGGCATCGTC
The DNA here is from genome assembly GCA_949127645.1 of Synechococcales cyanobacterium PMM_0036. GTDB lineage: Bacteria > Cyanobacteriota > Cyanobacteriia > Elainellales > Elainellaceae > Drouetiella. Next base: position 2,485 of record CASBQM010000665.1, on the reverse strand, counting down.
AGGAACTTTGGGATTTTCAGCCAGGTTGAGGGGCAGCGGCACATAGCTGACTTCTTTGAGTTTGACCGTCGCCTGAGACAATCCGCCCTTGCCCGTCGCTTCAGGAATACGTTCGCCATGCCCTTGCAAGAAGTAGATCTTTTGCTGCTGGGTTGAGCTGAGTTGCGCTAAGCCGTTGGTCAGCTTGCGTTCAGACAGGGCTTCTCCACTGGCGATCGACTGCACGAACCGCCGATTTCCGCCCGTTTCTAGATAGACTTCGCCGATCGACTGCACGTTAAAGGTTTTGGCAACACCGGGCTTTGCCTGAGGATCAACAAATTCGTAGCTGAACTGAGAGCTACGCCGACGGTAGTTTTCCAATAGCTCCCGATCGACCGGATTGGCATTTGGCGAAAACACCCAGACTTTGACAGGCTGCTTCAGGCTTTGCACCACCTCCTGAGACTGCGGCGCGAGGGTAAAAATCCGGTTTTCAGTCAGATCAATTCGCCCTGGATAGCGGACTGCCAGGACGTTGACCATGCCGACGATCGCCAGCATTGCCAATGTCGCCAGCAGAGCATTGGTACCGACTTGGGTCGATCGCTGTCCCCAAAATCCAGGATGGCTTGAGCTTTCCAGAATTAGCCAAGCCATAATCACGGCTATACCCGCCACAATCAATGCCGTGGGCACTGCTCCCCAGCCTGCGATCGATCCAGAGGTCAGCCCCATGACGATCAAGACTGGCCCGAACCAGAAGAGATATTTGAGTAATGTCCAGTTGAAGGCTTGAACTTTTTTCATGGGGCTGTTGGCAGCTAGAGTTAAATGGCAGAGGCTAGAGTTAAATGGCTCACGATCGCTGAAATCTAAATGCTTCGATGGATTGAGCCGTCAAAAACAGTCCCAAAACCACATAGCTCAGAAACAGAACAATGCTGCTGGTGTCGAAAATACCTTGGGTGAAATTGGTGAAATTCTTGAGCAGCGCCAGATGGCTGAGTGCATCGCCCAGTGATCCACCAACGCCTTGAGCAATATAGTCCACCACCCAAAGGAAAAAGTTGAGGGCATAGGTCAGCATTGCTGCCAGTCCCGTACTGCTGGTGATAGAGGAGAGAAACATCCCCAGCGACAGAATTGCACCTGCCATCAGCACCAAGCCGCCATGCCCTAACAGCATTGTAGTCGGCTGAATGGGCGGATTCGAGGCTCCCAGGACGATCGCCTCATAGATCAGCAAGGGCAGGATCATGGCGACAAAAAAGGTTAGAACTCCCAAAAGCTTACCTACCGCCACCGCCCAATTAGTGATCGGCGAAGTTGCCAACAGCTCTAGGGTGCCACGCTTACGCTCCTCGGTATAGAGACCCATCGACAGCATCGGTAGGACAAACAGCGCGATGTTGCCCACGGCACCGAGGAAGACATTTAGAAATTCATATGCCACATCTACCGGAGGAGTCGTGATACCCATCTGATCTCGTGCCGCTACCTGAGAGATGAGGCTACTGGGACTCAGCAAAATGAAGAACAGGCAGAGTCCGGCAAGCAGCCAGAAAGTTCCGGCAATGACGTAGGAGGCTGGAGATGAAAAGTAGCTTTGCAGTTCGCGGCGATAGATGGCGATGATGTTGGCGGCGATGATGCCCATTAAGCTTCTCCTTCAGAGGGTTCAGAAGATTCTAAAGATGCAACCTCAGGCTCTAGCGGTTTTTCTTCAGTCGTTAGGTCTAAAAACACATCTTCGAGGCTAACCCGCGATCGCTTCATCTCATATAGCCCCAAACCGCCCCTAATCACCGTAGCGGCAATCTGCCGTCCCAGATCGTCACTGCTAGAGGAAAGGGCGATCGCCAGCCTATGCCGATTTTTAGGCAAACCATTAGCTAAACCATTAGCTAAACCATTAGCCAAGCGATCGGGCAAGTCAGCCTGAGAGACTTGAACTGACTGAATGCCTGCCAAATTTCGCAGATGTTGAGCCAGGGCTTCGGCATTGCCTTCCACCTCTAGCTCATAGCCCAAGCCGCTGTTGAGTTGCGCCATGAGCTGATCGGGCGTATTGGTTGCCACCACCTGTCCGCGATTGATAATTGCCACGCGGCTACAGGTCATGCTGACCTCCGGCAAAATGTGGGTCGAGAGAATAATAGTGTGTTCTCCCGCCAAGCTTTTAATCAGGTTTCGCACATCAATGATCTGACGCGGGTCTAGCCCCACCGTTGGTTCATCCAAAATAATGGCTGGGGGATCATGGACGATCGCCTGGGCAATGCCGACCCGCTGCCGGAAGCCTTTGGACAGCTTGCGAATTAAGACTTTCCGCTTTTCTAGAAGGTTACAGCGCTTCAGCGCCATGGTGACTCGGACGGGGCGATCGCCTGCTGACACGCCCTTAATCCGCGCTACGAAGTGTAAGAAGTCTTCTACCGTCATTTCGGGGTAGAGCGGCGGTGTTTCGGGCAGATAGCCAATTCTTTTTCGGACGGCTAGCGAG
>CASBQM010000664.1 GCA_949127645.1 Synechococcales cyanobacterium PMM_0036 | reverse complement strand
TCCCCTGATTCGGGGGGGTTGGGGGGTCGCCCCCAAGGATCGGATTGCTTAATCGGATTGCTTAATCGGATTGCTTAAGTCGTATATTCCGCATTGATTTTCACATAGTCATAACTGAGATCACAGCCCCACGCCATACCAGACCCGCTCCCTCCACCCACGCTAACCGCAACCAGCACCGTGTCAGTTTTCAGATATTCTCCGGCTGCTGCCGCCTTAATATAAGCACTTGCTCCAGACCGATCGAACGGCAAAGGTTGTCCATTCTCCATCAGCAAAAAGTTGCCAAGCTGCACCCGCAGATGATCCTGCTCAAAAGGCACCCCTGCCCGTCCAGCCGCCGCCGCAATTCTGCCCCAGTTGGGATCGCGCCCAAACACCGCTGCCTTGAACAACGCCGACCCGGCGATCGTCCGGGCAATTTGTCGGGCAGCAGCATCGTCCGTTGCCCCTGACACCCGTACCTCAATCAGGCAGGTTGCGCCCTCCCCGTCACGAGCGATCGCTTTTGCCAGATGCATACACACTTCAGTGAGGGCAGCTTCTAGCTTGTCGGCTTCTGCCCCCGGTTCCGTAATTGCCGGCGTGCGAGACTGACCGTTAGTCAGAGCAATTAGCGAGTCGTTGGTGCTGGTATCGCCATCCACCGTGATTTGGTTAAAGCTCTTGTCGGCAGCTCGGCTAACCATTTGCTGCCACAGAGGCGGAGAAATTGTCGCGTCGCAGGTGACAAACGCCAGCATCGTCGCCATATTGGGATGGATCATGCCAGAGCCTTTACAGATGCCGCCAATTCTCACCGGACGACCATCTAACGTGGTTTCCAGAGCGATCGACTTGGGAATCAGATCGGTCGTGCAGATCGCTTTCGCCGCCTGATCCGAGCCTGCCTCCGACAAAGCCGCCACCACTTGCGGAATTCCGGTACGCAGACTTTCCATCTTAATCCGCTGCCCAATTACGCCCGTAGAAGCAACCAGCACCGCATCCGCCGAAATGCCTAACGCCTGCCCGACTAGCTCCGTGCTTTCTACGGCATCTGTCCAGCCCTGCGCCCCGGTGGCGGCGTTTGCCTGCCCAGCATTGCAAAGAATGGCACGAGCCGAAGCCTTAGCTTGCAGCCTTTGACGGCAATAGTCTACGCAAGCTGCCCTCACCTGACTGGTGGTGAATACTCCTGCGGCGATCGCATCTACTTCTGACACAATCAGCGCCAAATCAGGTGCGCCCGATGGCTTTAGCCCTGCGGTAATCCCTGCGGCTTTATATCCTTTGGGAGCGGTTACGCCTCCCGGAATCTCGTGCCATTCTGACATGGTTTTCTCCTCTCAATCGTTCAGTCTTCTGGTTTTGGGCAAGTTGTGAGCATCTTTAAACTGCAAGCTGTGAAAGGTTAGGGTGCGATCGTCACAGACAGCATTTTGTCGCCTTTGCGAATCTTCCCAATCACGTCTGTATCTGCCGATTTGCCAAAGGCGGCATACTGCCCATCCAAAAATGAGGCGTTGCCCAAAGTCAGGAAAAACTGGCTGGTGGCGCTGTTGGGGTCGTTGGTGCGTGCCATCGAAATCACGCCCGCCGTGTCGTGCTTAATCATCGGCTTTTGTCCAGGGCTAAGGGTCTTGCCCACGGTTGGCTCTGTCGCGCCTTCTGCCCAAATTTCTAGGGGAATGGTCTTGGAAGATCCGCCCGTGCCGTTGCCGTCTGGATCGCCACCCTGAATCACAAACCCAGGCTCAACCCGGTGAAAGGTTAGCCCGTCGTAGAAGCCGCTCTTCGCTAAATCAACAAAATTCTTGACGGTAATCGGCGCTTTCTCATCATCTAGCTCAATGCGAATGGTGCCCTTATCCGTCTCCATCGTGACGTGAATCATAACTTCTCCTAGCCTCAATCTACAGTGCAATGTGAAGCCTAGTTTACGGCAATCTCGCGCCCTTTGAGCCGAGAACTTATCGACTGAGAACTTATCGACCGAGAACTTGCTCTGGATACCCATGACGCAGTAAGGTCAGTTACACAGTCAACAAATAAGTCAACAAATCTGGATAGGCAAGCCGTGACGACGCAGGAAAACTCGATCGAGGTAGGTGGGTTGAAGTGGTTTTATCGGGCGGCAGAACCCATGAATCCTTCAGAGAAATCACCCGTGCTGTTGCTGCATGGCTTGCCCTCCCAAAGCTACGGCTGGCGAAATGTCCTCCCCGTTCTAGCAGGGCATGGGTTCAGAGCGATCGCGCCCGACTGGATTGGGTGCGGCGCTTCGGCAAAGCCCGACAAGCGCACTTTTCCCTACACTGCTGATGCCTACATTGCGGCGTTGGCGGAGCTAGTCAAGGCTTTAGAACTCGAAAAATTCTCCCTTGTCATTCAGGGCTTCCTGGGTTCAGTCGGCTTGCAGTACGCGCTGCGTCACCCAGAGCAAATCGATCGCCTCGCTATTTTGAATGCGCCCCTCACGCCTGCCGCCAAGTTACCCTGGAAAATTTGGCAAATGGGTATTCCTCTGGTCGGCGAGATGCTAACGCAAGACCCACTGCTGACCGAGCGCACCCTAGAAGGCGGCGGTGGTTATGTTATTAGCGAAGAAGATCTAGAGGTTTATCGTCGTCCTTTTCTTAAAAGTTCTGAGGCTGGAAGAGCTTTGTTGGCGATCGTCAAAAATCTTCAGCTCCCTGAAGCAACTGCCGAAATTCATGCCGGACTCGCTGACTGGCAAAAGCCCCTCCTATTGCTCTGGGGAACGCGTGATCCTTGGCTACCCTACAGTCTGGCAGAATCTTTTGCGGCTGACGCAGAGCGAATCCCGCTGAACGAAGCAGGGCATTATCCTCAAGAAGATCGGCATGAGCAGGTCAGCATAGCGCTATCGGATTTTTTGCGTCGTCAGATTCTCTAGCCCCTCAGATTTTTTAGCCCCTTAGATTTTTTAGCGGCTCAGTCAGGTTGAGAGCTTGCTTGTATAATAATGGCTTGACATCTCTGGCTCAATACTCTCGATAATTAAGGCAGGGAAATTGTTTTTTGACTATTTAGAGCTTTAATCCGCTTTAACAACGCCTCAAGCCCCTCCAAACCTGCACAAACAGACTCCGTCCAAAAGAACTTATAAAAACCGTGATTGCGATTTATCCCGGCAGTTTTGATCCTATTACCCGAGGTCATCTAGACATCATTGAGCGCGGCTATCGGCTCTTTGAAAAGATGATTGTGGTCGTCTTTCGCAATTCCAACAAAACGCCGCTGTTTTCAGTGCAAAAACGGATTGAGCAAATTCGTCAATCGACTCAGCATCTCCCCAATTTAGAAGTAGATAGCTTTGACGGGCTTACTGTCACCTATGCCCGGATGCGGAAGGCTAATGTGCTAGTGCGAGGGCTACGCGCCGTCTCCGATTTTGAGATGGAGTTGCAAATGGCGCATACTAACAAAACCCTGGCAAGCGACATTGAAACTATTTTTCTTGCCACTTCTACCGAATATAGTTTTCTTAGCAGCAGTCACGTTAGAGAAATCGCCAGATTTGGCGGTCCGGTCGGTCATCTTGTTCCTCATACCGTTGCCTTAGATCTTCACCAATGCTACGCCAAAACCCCAACCGCACTAGCCAACGACGATCGAATAATACCGGAGGACCTACCGGACGCAACTCTCACGGAGAGACCCGCATCGGAGGAATCGATATTCAACGGGAGCTAAACAAGCTAGAAGAAATGATTCTAGACAGCATCCGCGTGCCGTTGAGTCGGCTGACTCTAGTGGATGAGGAGCAGTTGCTCGACCAGCTTGATTTGGTGCGGCTGAATCTGCCGACTGCCTTCCAGGAAGCCACCGAAATTGTGCTACACAAAGAAGATGTGCTGGTTGAGGCGGAGCAGTATGCTCAAGAAATCATTGCAGGGGCAGAACAGAGATCGGCTCAGATTCTCGACGAAATTAGCATTATTCGTCAGGCTGAAGCCGAAGCCCAGCGCATTCGCCAACAGGTGCAGCTAGAGTGTGAAGCCATGCAGCAGCAGACTTTGGGAGACATTGAGCAGGTGCGACGACGGGCACAGCAAGAGCTAGAGGAAATGCAGAGATTAGCACTTGCCGAATGTGAAGAAATTCAGCGCGGGGCAGATGACTATGCCGATCGCGTCTTGCGAGATATGGAAGATCGCCTGGGCGAAATGATGCGAATCATCCGCAACGGTCGTCAGCAGGTGCAGCCCAATCCAGTAGGTCGATCGCCCGAAAGCTATGCGCCCAACCGCCAACCGCCTGCGGGAGGAAGATATTGAGATTCTGGGGAGTTAAAACGAGACGGAGAGGGGGAGATTCGAACTCCCGGTGACTTTCGCCACACTCGATTTCAAGTCGAGCGCATTCGACCACTCTGCCACCTCTCCAAACCTTTCGGGTATGAGTAGATGAATTTTACCCTAAATCAGCGCTTGTTTCACGACTACACTTGTTTTGAGAGAAGCATGAATGAGCCATAACCAATTTAAGCGCATTTCTTGCATCTACAAACTGAGTTGAAACTGGCTTGGGTATGACTTTAGCAGATGCAGATCTTCTCAATTTTTCTGCTCATGCGAGGCTTTTGCTGGGCATGACGGCGATCGTCTGGTTGATTCATTTCATCAATTGGGGCATTTTTGGCGGTTGGCTCAATGATGCTTTTGGTCGTCGTCCTAGAAGCCTTTAGGGG
>CASBQM010000663.1 GCA_949127645.1 Synechococcales cyanobacterium PMM_0036 | reverse complement strand
TTTGAGGTGTCCTTGCCAGAGGTTGTCTTGAAACTCCAGGTCAGGAATCCACTGCCGCAATACTTCGGGATTGCCGCCCTGAATTTTCACCTGATATAGATGAGCGGTTCCTAGCAATTCCTGCATTGAGCCAGAGCAGAGCAATTCACCCCGCGCCAAAATGGCAACGCGATCGCAAATCTTTTCCACATCCGACAGCACGTGGCTATTGAAAAAAATCGTTTTACCCTGTGCCTTCAGCGACAGGATAATCTCTCGAATTTGGTAGCGCCCCAGCGGGTCAAGTCCCGACATCGGCTCATCCAAAAACACGAGTTCCGGATCGTTGATTAAGGCTTGCGCCATGCCGATCCGCTGCACCATGCCCTTAGAATACTGGCGTAGCTGCTTTTTACGGGCTGCCGATTGCGCCATGCCGACGAGTTCTAGTAGTTCAGGAATGCGGCGACGCTGTACTTCTACCGGGATTTGAAACAATCCTGCCGCGTATTCCAAGACTTCCCAGCCCGTTAGGTAGTCATAAAAATAGGGACTTTCGGGCAAGTAGCCAACTCGCTGCTTGATGGCGCGATCGCCCAGCGGTTTCCCCAGCAGCAAACCCCGCCCAGAGGTAGGACGAATAATACCTAGCAGAGTTTTGAGCAGCGTCGTTTTGCCCGCGCCGTTGGGGCCAAGCAAGCCAAAGGTTTCGCCCTGAAATACCTGTAGGGAAAAGTTTTGCAGGGTCGTTATCTTTTGATTCAGCCAAAATCCGGTGCGGTAGACCTTTTTTAGATCAAACGTCTGCACCGCCATGGGGTTCTGCACTGTATTCGCCAAAGTCAACTCACTACGGCTTAGCATAAATTCTTTCTGGGTCAGGCTAATGCGATTTGTGTCAGGCTAGAGTAAGAGTACCCAAGGCTCGATAGTCAATTATTATCAACGGAAACGCCAGCTATGGATCGACAGAAATTTGTGGCGATCGTCACTGGAGCGATCGCTGTCCTCATCAGCATTGCCTACCTGCTGATTGTGCAACTCCTCGACTTTCGGGGTGAAATGCTGCCTGCTCCAACGGATCTGTCTAGCTATGGGGCGAATGCGATCGCGCTGATTCTTTTTAACGCTGATTCCTTTTAACCTTACCGTCGGTTGAGTTCTGCTTGCTGCATCTCATCGACCATCTGCCGACTGCGCCGCAGATAGGTGACGAATAGCAGAATGGTGAAGGCGATAATGAACAGTCCGGCAATGCTGCCCGCAAAGGTGTTGTACAGCCCATGTAAGACTACGGCGATCGCTAGCCCAATGAGGACGATCGCCCCTTGGCGCGAAGGGTTAACTGCCGCTAGACCCATGAAATAGCCCACCATTCCTGCCAGAATAGCGTGGAATAACGGCAGAGAGACAAACCGAATCGTGTTTGCGGCAACAAAAGAACTTAGTCCCAAATGCCCCTGACTGAAGCCAAAAGCATAGCGCAGCGAGTATGCCGCGCCCTCGGCGATCGCAAACCCCAGCCCCGACATCGCTCCATAAAATGCCGCCGTATGTGGATCGTTAAGCTTGCCTTGGCGCAGCAGCAGGTAGATCGGCAGGGCTTTACAGGTCTCCTCTAGCACCCCAACCCCAAACACAAAGCCGAAGAGCCTTCCCCATAAGCCACCTTGATTGATGGCTTCATAGAGCGTGCTAAAAGGAGGCACTTTTTGAAATAGCAGCAAGAGCGGGATGCCAATGAAGGCCGTGAACAGCACAGACTGGAGCGCGTTTCTCCAAGAAAACTGGGTGGGCTTGATCAGATCATGTAAGACGACCGCCCAAATACAGGCGTAATAGATGCCCAATAGCCATGCCGTTTGCGCCACGCTCACCTGCTCGGCGACTAGATTGACAATGAGCGGAAACAGCCCTAAAAACAGCAGCAGCCGCACGGCATAGTGGCGATATAGCTCAAAGCTCAGCAGATCGGGGTAAGGAAAAATTGACTTGAGATTGAACGATCGCAGTGTCGCCAAGAAGTCATGGGTTTCTGCATTGACTTTGACGATGGCGCTGGTAACTTTAACGATCGCTCCCCCCGGTTCTGCGACCTCTGAGCTGGTGGACTTGCTAGGGGACAGTGAGAAGTCTTGTGTCCAAGTCGGAATACCTTCGCCAACCTGCTGGCTATAGACTTTGACTAGGGTAATCGTGCTGATGTCCCAATCGCTGATTTCCTTCTGCAAAAACTGCATGAAAGCCTGTTGCTCTAACGGTCGTGCCGAAGATAGCAAGATTTTCAGGCAGTTCTCCCGGATCAAAATTTTCGCAGAAACTCCGCGAGGTTGCAGACTGCGGTTAAGCAGACGGGCGATCGTCTCTGGGTCTCCTAATTGAGCGAGTTTGAGCAAATTGGACTGGATCATGAACGCCGCTGTCATTAAACACGCTGTCATCAAACACGCTGTTATCAAACCTAGAGCGGTTCAGAATACGGATCGCGCTTCAAATAGGCTTACTTCTGAAGATTCACTGCGCGGATCTCTAGCGGCTCTCTGAAAGAGAGCGACACCTGGAACATAACTACTGGAATATAAGTGCTGGAATACAACCAGGATACTAGACTCAGAATACGAGAAGTCATTCAGTCTAACTCAGGAGATCACGATCGCCGTTAGCGAAGCTCCTGCAATGCGCCTCGCGTCATGGCGGCGATCGCCTGATCGGTTGCCTTGGGCAGGTGATAAT
>CASBQM010000662.1 GCA_949127645.1 Synechococcales cyanobacterium PMM_0036 | reverse complement strand
CCCTATGATCCATTAGAGCCTCAACCTGTTCGCTTTGAGCCTGTTTGCTTTGAGTATTGTCATCTAAACTTCATCTCACCCCAACAAGATTGACAAACTCGGTTGATAGATTTATTTCACAGGTGAATGAATGCTGCGGAGGGGTGGTTGCTAGCCACTCCTCCTTTTTCCTTTCTGTGTTTCATATCCATCTATGGAACTAGCCAACTTTAGGATTAGCCGACTTTAGGATTAGTCAACTTTAGGATCAGTCACAACTCCGAGACTAGCCAATAAAATTTCTGGCACTGCGATCGCTCCATTTTGCTTTAATTCTGGCAATGTTCAGAGACTTTAATCTGTCAGCAGTCAGTGATAGAGAAAAGCCTGTGTATTCATGCCTATCGCTAGGTCTATTTCGGCTGATTTTATTGATGAGTTTGTGTCTTATGTAGATAGGCTGTCTAAAATAGACAGGCAAGGTTTGATTAGAAGGGTGTAGAACGACGCTTCTCTCTACAAACTGCGAAGTCACTTCTGAAAATGACCCATCTTAATAAGTTGGATTTGCTAGATCTGAAATGCTTCAGTTTATAGATTTTGTGCTTTAAGTAAAGCAGTATATTGAATCCTCTGATTCAATCCTGCAACTGGCAACAGCTTACTGTAACTGGGCAAAGATTGATGGCACCCTAGAGCTACACCCTAGAGCTAAGAGAGTAAAGCATTTAGAGTTTGATAACAAATTTGTTTCATCTCTTCTAACTCTAAAAGCATTAGCGACATCCTAAAAAAATATGCTGAGTAGGAACATGGCTGAATACAGAGGATATATTGCAGAAATCACTAAGGATGAAACGACTCATCTTTTTCGGGGTTATGTTACGGAAGTCAAAGATGTCGTCGTTTTTGAAGCAGAAACTCTAGAATGCGCCAAACAAGAGTTTTATAAATCGATCGATGTTTACTTGGAGTTCTGCCAAAAGATTGGAAAACAGCCAGAGCGTTTTGACTAATAGCTAGAGTGCCTAATAGCTAGAGTGCCTAATGGCTGGGGTATAGCTTTGTAAAGAAGCCAGCTAGCCCAAAAAGCCTACGGATAGCCGTTAGTTATGAAACTCTGACTGTAAAGTTTGTTTTGAATTCTCATTCATAAGTTTTGTTTAAGCAAAGTCTATTTGCGCTTAAGCAAATATTGATATTGAGAACAGCTCATTTGATTTTGAGTTGAGCTTTTCTAGTTTGGCTCAGGCACAAGTTGATTTTGCTCTAAGAATATTTGATCTTGAGTTGTATTGAGTTGATGTGCAAGTAGCGATCGCAAATAACGCTTATCCTGACAAAAATACGTCCGTCCACCACGTTTCAGCAGCAAACGGACGCAAAAGTTCATAGCCTCCTTATCCCGCTAGTCCGATCGCCCGTTCTACCAACTTTTCCGCCGTAATGCCATTAAACGCCATTAGCTCTCCTGCGCTGGCGGTCGTTTCACCTCGTTTCCAGGCGATTGTGTCTCGCTTGATTGCACTTCGGAGCATGATGGGTTCTAACATACCGCTAGCTCCGCCCACAACGCCGATCAAGGCATCGCCACCAAACATCGCCTCAAATCCGGCATCATCTAAGAAATCGCCATCGGGTTCAGAGCAGGTGTCCCACGCTACGTCGCTAGGGCGATAGAGTCGGCGAGGGCTAACGACTGAGACAATGCGTACTCCGTAGCCTTGGGCTTCTAGCGCTTTAGCCGCCTCAAATACGGGCACGAGAATCATGTCGCCTACAACTGCAAAGACGATCGTCTTGCTGTCAGAAGAATTAGGGCTACCCGAATTATGCAAAATAATTGCCCCATCCTGAAGCGCCTGACGAGTTTGGGCTAAGGTGGTGCGAATCGGCAAGGGCGACTTGCTGGCGGTGATCACCACGCCTTTGTTAACAGTAGACAAACCCCACTCATAGCAAGCCTGAATGCTGTTAGCATCGAGTGGAAATAGAGGAAAAACATTGCCGTTGCGCATCATTGCTGCAAAGTAGGCTTCAATCTCTGGGCGTTGGTGAGTCCAGCCGTTTCGTCCTTGCTCCAGCGCACCCGCCGTAAATAGCGTAATAGTGGAAGGCGTAGGACGACGCAGTTCTGCCATAGCTTGTGTCACGGTTTGCCAGATGGGTAAGCCGTTGATGGCAAATGATTCATAGGAACACCAAAGGCTGCGAGAACCCATCAGCGCCAGACCGACCGCCAGTCCGGCACAGGCATCTTCGCTCAGCGGCTCATAGACCTGTCCTTTAGGGCTTTGGTTATAGAGCGGATCTTCGGTCGGGTGAATGATCTTTAAGCCCTGGTTGATATTGGCAATGCCCGATGCCTCGTTGCCGTCGGCATTGGTGACAAGATACTGCGCATCTTTCTGACCCACATAGGCTACCAATCGACCCATTGCCGTTGTGGAAATTTTGGCTTCGGCGATCGCATATTCTTCTAGCGGCAGCTCGCCCAAATCCACCAACGGCAGCACCGATTCTGTCACAGAAACCTGGCTTGCCGACCCGCCTGTTGATCGCTCACAGTTGGTACGAACTAGCTCCCAGGCGGCAGCAGGCAGCGATCGTGATTTTAGACCCGCCACAATTTCAGCATTGTCGAGGGTGTGATGCCCGTAAAGGTTATGGGACTTTGCCCCGCGCGCGTGAACTCCGGCTCCCTTGAGCTGTTTGATGATGAAGACCGTCAGCTTGCCGCCCAAAGCCGATTTTGCCGCTTTGTCTACTCCAGTGAGAACGGCCTGAGTAAAGGCGAGTCGCTGCTCTGGTGAGAAGGCAGTGCTGTCTACATAGGCTCCGGGCTGATTTTGGTCGTCGTAATCTTTGGCATCCACCAGCACCACTTCCTCAAATCCGTTGCCCTGCCAGTAAGCCGTCATGCTGGTGTTGGTGTGCAGGGAAACCATGCTGTGATGCTCCTGCGAGTAGCCGTTCCACACCAGCACAGGCAGGAAGTTGGTGACGCTGGGAAATGCCGTATGGAAGTGCGCCATGCTGCTCATGGGGTAGGGTTCGCCCATGCCGCCATCGCCCATGGTAAAGGGAAACAGCGTGCCTTTGTGCAGCAGAGCCGCCGCCATAGCGAAGTGCTGTCCCTGTCCCAATGGTCCCGCCGGAGCCAGAATCCCTGGAATGTAACCCGAGAGATGCCCTAGCAAGCCGTGCTTTTCGCGGAAGCGATCGCGCAATTGCTGCACGGTGGTGATGCCCATTGCTTCTAGCGATCGATCCAAAAACATGGCGCTATAAAATCCGGGCGCATGGTGCCCTACTTCGGTGAGGATGTTTTTGTGACCTAGCATGACAAGGGCGGCGTAAGCTTCAGTTTGGCTAGCAAAGCCTCCTGGATGTCCTGATGCTTTGCTGGCAGTGACTTGCAGCGTCAGGTAGCGTAGGGCATCAGCATAGAGCAGCGTTTGGTAGACGGCAGCGGGGTCGGTGGGATTAGCGATCGCCTTACTACCCTCAGCGATTGCCGGAGCTTTGCCATAGGTCTCGAACCCTGGCGGAGCATCGCCAAAATGCTGAATTCCTTCACAAAAAGCGGGGATTTGAGTAACAGCAGCCATGAATTCAAAGACCTCTTGACAATTAATATAGAGCAGCGAACGGAGCTAAGTTTTAAGATTCGCTTAATCCTTAAATCCTATCGCCAGATGGTCTTCTGAAATGGGCGATCGCTCCATTTCATCTCCCTAGAATTTGTGAGGGTTGCCATGAGGATTGCTGATAGCGATCGGCTTATTTAAAAATCCGCTCTTTCGATCCGTCCTAAATCAACAGTTTTTTGCTTTTGAACAGTTTTTTTTATTTGAAAAGGCTAGGCTTTTAGCAGAAGCGATAGATGTAGAAACATAAAGCAGCAGTTGCGATCGTGAAAAAAGTTTTAGTGATTGTTCATCAAGAGACTTCAGAGCCAGGGTTGGTGGGTCAGGTATTGCAAGAGAACGGCTATGCGCTAGACATTCGGTGTCCGGCGATCGGGACAGAGTTGCCCAAGACAATGGAGGCTCACACCGGAGTCGTGGTGTTTGGCGGTCCAATGAGCGCCAACGATGAGGATTTGTCCTTTATTCGGGCTGAATTGGAGTGGATTCCGATCGCCCTCGACTCCGGCAAGCCTTACCTAGGAATTTGTCTCGGAGCGCAGCTCTTGGCACGAGTGCTGGGGGCAAAAGTAGCTCCCCATCCCCAAGATCTACGAGAAATTGGCTATGTGCCGATTCAGCCAGTGCCTCTTGCCCACAATCCGCTTTCGGATCTGACCGAGGTTTACCAGTGGCACAAAGAAGGCTTTGAGTTGCCCACTGGCGCAACGCTACTAGCCACAGGTAAGACTTTTCCCCATCAGGCGTTTCAGTATGGCGAGGCTTATGGCACGCAGTTTCATCCAGAAATAACCCGCGCCATGATTGATCGATGGATTTCTAAAGTGCCCGAACAGCTCAGCTTACCGGGCGCACAGCCCTATGAAGCTCACATAGCAGGAAACGATCGCCATGCTGCCACTATTGAGCAGTGGTTGAGGAGATTCTTGTTGCAAGAATGGCTAAAGCGAGAGCAGATTGCTGTGTAGTGATGCTTTGCAACGCACTATTTGGGAAAAGGGCGATCGCTAGAGAGGGAGTAGGGAACGGGAGTATGTCATCTTTTTTCCAAAAAGGTGATATTCTCCCATGAGAACAAAGCATTGAGGCTCTGAACAACAGGATCTTGTCGGTGCCGCATGACTTGCTGATAGGTTTCTCCCAACTCCTGAGCTAGCCTATCTTCTGCCTGTTTTGCTTCTTGTTTAGAATGGTGCTGCTCGTAAAACACCAGGTATTGCCTAGACTGAAATAGAGTTGTCGCCAATTCTTCTAGAAGATTAGCCGACTTGCAACAATCATCCGTCCCAAAAAACTCGTCGGTTGTTTCTAAAAGCTGCATTTTAGCCTTGAAGCGAATAGCTGCTCGGTGGGGACGGTGACTGATCAGTTCCATAGCTCGGATATGCTGCATGAAGGGTGAGACGCAGCATACACCATATTGAGGCTTTAGGCTAGACTTTTGTAAAAGCAGGCAGGATATTATTGCCCCGCCCACCGCCATTAAAGTCGTAAGAGCAAGCCTAGCGCCGTCGAGTAGCTTCCATCAGCCACTCCAGAAGCGGTCTCAGCGTGTCTGGCACTCCTGCCTCTCCGACTGTAACCGTATGCTTTTGATTGTCTTCTTCAATAGTTACCCTGTACTGAAAGCGATCGGCTTGAGTAGAAGTCGGTAGTGCTGGCAGGCGGAAAAAGTCAGCCGCTGCAACCCAATTGCGTAGCTGGGCTGCAGCATCGGTTGATAGGGTGGCAGTATCGACTGTTAGGGTTACGGTCATCCCGGCAAAACCGCCACTGCGTTCAAATAAGATGTGCATGACGTTGTTTTCGATCGCTCCAGCTTGAGGATAAAACATCCCCATCGCCGTAGACCATCTGATCGCCATTCCAAAAGGCATTGTCATAGTTCACGCCAAAATGCACGGTGGAGTTTAATCGCAGTCCGTCATCGTCAATAGAATTGCGTTCATAAATGTCCCTGAACAGATCGTAGGTTGCGCCAGATGCGTTATCTGTTCTGATCGCACTTCAAAGCGGCAGCATCCAGGTAATTCAAAGCGGCAGCAGTATGTCGGCGCTCTTTCTGCGTCATACCGAGGGTGAAGGGCGAGGTCCATTGGGCTGGTTCTTTCGGCAGTTCAATCGAGGCTTTAGCTGGGTGCTTAGGCAATACGAGCGTCTGAGCAAATTCCTGATCCGCATTCGGATGATTGTGGTGGGAGTGTTTATTCTTGGGCTGGCAGCAACAGTGGTGGTTTATACTTCTTTCCCTAACGGATTTGTGCCCGAAGAAGATCAGGGCGTTATTGTTGGACTTATTCAGGCTCCTGATGGGGTTTCTCTTGCCTCGACCGAAAAGGTGGCGCAGACCGTATATAAAACTGCCTGCGGTTTCTGGCTATGGCGTTACCGGTGGCTCTGAGTTTCAGCTTCAAGACCGCACTAATGGACAGCTCAGTATCGATTAATTTCTGGCGATCGCCCAAGAGATGATCGATAAAGCCAACAAGAATTCTATCTTGAGTCGGGTGTTTACCCAGTTCACCGCCAGCACTCCGCAGTATGAAATTGATATTGACCGCGATCGTTTACAGGCACTTAACGTTGATTTTGGTCAAGCCATGAATACGTTTGGGGCTTACATGGGTGGGCAATATGTCAACGATTTCACCTTCTCTCAGCGCAGCTATCGGGTATATATCCAGGCAGATGAACAATTTCGGGATTCTCCCGGCAAGATAAGTCAAATTCAGGTGCGATCGCGCAGCGGCAGCATGGTACGCCTGAATGAAATTGCCAAAATCACGCCGATTACGGGTCCCCAAACAATTAGCCACTTCAACCTATTTCGTTCAATCAAAATCCAAGGTAGTGCTGCTCCGGGTCACAGTTCTGGAGAGGCGATCGAGGCAATGAAACAGATTTATAAAGAGGTTGAGCAACCGGGTCTGGGTTACGACTGGACAGGGCTTTCTAGGGAAGAGGCTAAGTCCAGCGGACAGGTCATTCTGCTCTTCGCTCTCGGTCTCATTGCCGTATTTTTGATTCTGGCAGCGCAGTATGAGAATTACATTGATCCAATCATCATCTTGCTAACCGTACCCTTTGCTATTTTGGGCGCACTGTTATTTGTCTCGCTACGCGGGTTGGTCAACGATCTCTACTGCCAAGTGGCGCTAGTGATGCTGATTGGATTAGCGAGTAAAAACGCAATTTTGATTGTGGAATTTGTCAACCAGTCGCGGAAGCAGGGCATGACGATCGCCCAAGCTGCGCTCCATGCAGTGCAACAGCGACTCCGCCCGATTCTAATGACCACGATCGCTTCCTTGGTTGGGTTCCTACCTCTAGTCACAGCATCGGGGGCGGGAGCAGCTAGTCGTCAATCGCTTGGCACAGCCGTGTTTGGCGGTTTATTGGTCTCTGTTATCTGGAGCCTGCTGTTAGTGCCCGTCCTTTACGTGGTGGTCAAAAATCTCACGGATTTTGCAACAAAAGGAAATCATCCTGAGCCGCCCTCGCCAGGTACACCGCCCTCACCAGATCCTACTCCGTCAAACGAATCAGCCGCTTCTAATGGAAAAGGTCAGGTACCCGCAGAAGCTTTAAGATCTCAGGGCGACGCGCCTGCTTAATAAGTTGAGAGCTAATGGGAGGGCGATCGCCCTCAATGATTTCTAATATCAATTTAAGGCGTTGCAGAGTAGAGATATGAATGTCCCCTGGGTTTAAAGCTCCTCTCCTGCTCTGGGAGAGAGGCTGGGGTGAGGACGGTTTGAGTTTATTGAGCTAAACACAATAATCAATAGAATTGGAGCCAGAGAAAAACAAGGAGGGCATACAGTTGAACGCTTTATATTTAACGAGGTTAAACGACTTGGATTAAGTTGATACCTAATTGATGATACGCTCTAAGACATTAAGGCACTCAATCGGATATAGGAGAGAATACCCTTGGCGATCGCTCGTGCCATACAGCGGCGGTATTCAGCATCGCTTAAATTAATCGCATCTTCTTGACCCGTCACAAAGCCTACCGTGATACAGCTTGTAGGAATTAAGATCGGCAAAGAATTTTTCTCAGGCTGTACGCCATGAGTGCGAGTGTCAATGTGGCGCAGGATGGTTTTGTGAATGAGTTGGGCAAGACGGGCACTCTCTAAGGAATTGTCGGGATGGGAGATAGCGATGCCATTCATATCTGGCTCAGCATCGATCGCGTCAGGATCGGGAATCGCCATCTGAAGGCTTATCGACAAAGTGGCATCGTCATCCGATCGTCCCAAAAATGCTTCAATTCCCTGAAATTGAAGCAGACTGATAGTTTCCTGAGCGATCGCCAAAACAATTTCGGCAACTGGCAGGCTCAAGCTTAGGCTCGCTTGCAAGCTCGATCGCAGACTCGATTGCAGATCGGGGGGCGGCAAGTTAGCCTGCAAAACAACGACCACAGGAGCGCTGGATGAGTCGGTATGACGCTGCAAATCAGCGAAAGTATGCGAGGCGGGGTTGACAATTTGGGGAGAGACGATCGCCTCAAATTTTCCCTGTATCACTCCTGCTTGATAGATTAGGGCGATCGTTTCTGCTTGGGTGATAGGCATGAGAGGATTGAGGCGATCGGTCTGGGAAGACACCACTAAGCGGCTTTGGGTAGCGGCGGCAATTGCAGTCACATTCTGGCTGGGAATTTGGGCGCGATCGCGGTAAACCGACAGCACGCCGGGATCGCCCGCAGGGAGGTCTAAAAGCTGGGTGAGAATGGCGATCGCCTCCAGTCGGGTGACGGCTTCAGAGCGCAGGGCTTTATCCAGAAGCACCTGTAATTCAACTTGTGATCCAAAATTGGCGCAAGATAGCATCTCTCCATAAGCCGCTCTAGAAAGCTTTGCGGTAGGCTGAAAACCTTGTTCTGTGGTCAAAGGGATGATTGGCGCGATCGCCTGGATAAACGGCTCTGCCCAATTGGGGTGAGCTTTGGTTGAGCTGGGGTGCGATCGTCCACCGGGACGCGCCAGCTTCCGAAGGGCTGGAAACTCGACAGCACCGGTGACTTGAGTCGGGTTGAGCCAGTTACCACCTGAGACCAGAGCGATCGCCGTTTGGTTTTGCAAATCATAGCTGCCATTGTCTTTCAGCCGATTCTCCGCCGCATCTTCAGGACTGCCCAAATCAGGCTGCGTAGCGCCAAACGCCACCAGACCTTCGCGGATGTTGTACTCGATCGCATTCCGACGCAAAACTGGAGAGGAAGTCCCCGACAGTCGCAAACCCACCCGGTTTTCGGCGAACTGGCTATCTACAATTAATGGCGCAGCGCGATCGCTCACCACCATGCCAAACCCATTGTCTACCGCTATACAGCGCCGAACTTCTCCTTTGGCGCTGCGCACAAAGGCAAGCCCCGCCAGATTTCCCTGAAATAGACAGTTGGCGATCGCGGGCTTGGCAGTTCCCGTAACAAAAATTCCTTCTCGTCCGCATTGGCGCAATGTGCAGCTTGCGATCGTCGGTTCAGTCTGCTCAAAATCCGGCTCAGATGGTAACTCAGGCGATTCGATCCAAATACCAGTCCCTTTAATAGCCGGATTAGTAATGGTTACTCCCCGTAGCTGCGCGTCACCCTCCATCAGCATCGTCACGGACTGGTGAGCAAACGTGGGGCTATGAAACTCGCCGCTGCCGCTGATTATGATGTTTCTCCCTCGACTCGCCGGATCGCCCACTACAGCCACACCCGCGATCGTTAGGGGAAACACTTCGCCACTCTCGATCGTGTAGTCACCGGGGCTAAGGTGAATCATGGTGGGGTGAATCATGGTGGGATGAATCATGGTAGCGACCTGCTGTAATGCCGCTGTCAAGGTTTTGAGGGGTTCAGTTAGCTTGCCACTGGCGCGATCGTCTCCTCGAACGGGATCGACATACACTGCCTCAACTTGCCCCTTGACTTGCTCCCCAACCATGCTTAAATCCCCACCACTTCCGGATGAAGCATACCTCAGTTCAACAAATCTTTCTCCTCATCCGCTCTTAGAAATAAAGATGAGCTAGATTGGGAGACTGCTGACCTTATCCAAACAGATTTAGCTAACATTCTATGAATTCATCGGTTTCCCAAGAAGATCTTGCGGCAGGTCAATTACCTCAAGACCTAGCTAAACGTCTGAGAACTTTAGATGACAAGCTCTCTAAGCGATTTATTGAGCTTGACCCAGACGGCTACTTTTTGATCTATCTCGATCGCCCCACCCAACTCATTTGCGCCAAACATTTCGCCAATATTATTGATGATAAAGGTCTAGCTTGCGACCCAGAAACAGGCAAACCTCTGCCCACCAAAGGTGAAGCCCAGCATAGCCATACGGCAGTGTACACGGGTCGGACGGCGAAAGAGCTTTGTATCAAGATTTTTGAAGAAACCCAGCCTTGCCCGATCGGTTATCTGGATCATGCTGCCTATCTGGGTCGAGAGTTTTTGCGGGCGGAAATTGCGCTAATTAATGGCGAAGAATACGTCCAAGATTAGCGAGATGTCTATGGGACACATGGTTTATAACTAGAGTGAGGGATTTAGCACCCGAAACCTACTGTCTAACTACCGCCATGATAGAGCTATACCGTTCGGAAGATGCTCAGCAGATTTTGCAAATTGCGATCGCCCGCCAAGCCGAAGTGGGAGAACTGACTCGCACTCAGCTTTTTGAGATTGCTGCCGAGCTAAACATCGCCCCTGC
This sequence comes from Synechococcales cyanobacterium PMM_0036, assembly GCA_949127645.1. Taxonomy (GTDB): domain Bacteria; phylum Cyanobacteriota; class Cyanobacteriia; order Elainellales; family Elainellaceae; genus Drouetiella. The sequence goes on along the minus strand of CASBQM010000662.1, from coordinate 30 downwards.
CGACATTCAAGCCGCCGAGCAGGAATGGCT
>CASBQM010000661.1 GCA_949127645.1 Synechococcales cyanobacterium PMM_0036 | reverse complement strand
GATTTGCCCTCATCCCCAGCCCTTCTCCCTAGGGAGAAGGGCTGGGGATGAGGGCAAATCATACCCTCATTTAGCAATGCCGATAATTCTTGGCTCCCCTTGTCCCACGAGGGGAAAAGGGGGCTGAGGGCTGAGGAGTATTTGTTAAACCAACCGTACCTAGCTCATGTTGCCAAAGGTCTGGAACACCCCTGACTTGACCACCTCGTACACCACGTAGGCGAACCCAGCGCCGCCGATACCGCCCACCAGGAAGCTACCTGCAAACTCGCTCCAGCCTTCTGAAGTTTCCAAACCCACGGGCGGCTTAGGAGTCGTCACGGTTTTAATGGGTTTGTTGGGTTGTGATCCGGCGTAGAGCGATAGGCAAACCGTCAAAATTACGACTAGGATGACAGCCTCAATCAGACCGACAATATCGCCAACCCCAGTGTCTCGAAACTGGCTAGTAAAGGCGAAAGGCCCAAATAGCAGGTAGCCATGAGCCATGCCGATTTCCAGACCTCGGCGTTGGGGAGACAAACCAGCCCGATAGGCAGGCAGGTTGTTGATCAATGCTTTCGTGAAGTCGGAGGAATTGATCGGAGTGGCAAGGTTGCCAATTTGCGGATCTCCAGCGGGTTTAATTACATCTGACATCTTGTTTTATCTCCAAAGTTGCTTTTCACCTCTTGCCGCCCGATGAGAGGGTTATGAGGATGAAATGTACCAACACAAGCGATCGCATCTTAAAAGATGCTCAATCTCAAAACGCTCAATCTCAAAAATACGAGCTTTGTAAAAGAGTTAAGTTTTATCTCAACCCTAAGTTAAAGCCCCGCAGCGTCATCACGCTCGATATAGATGAACAAAAACGCCATTGCCACGGCAGGAAATACCCATCCGACGATAGGAACAAGAATTGACGGCAAAAATGAAGCTGCCATATTTGGGCTCTCCCTCGCTAAATTAACGAACCTTCAGAGCCAAATTTACTGTGAATTGGGGTCTGAATTCTGACTGCTAAGAAATTTTAACAACTGTGGGACTATACACTGCCAATCGAAGCTGATTACAAGCCGATTACAGCACGCCTTTAGAGCTAGGAATCAGATGTGCCCGCCGAGGATCAATCTCGATCGCCATGCGCAGGGCACGCGCAAATGCCTTAAAAGTGGCTTCAATAATGTGATGAGAGTTAATGCCGTCCAGTTGGCGAATGTGTAGCGTCATTTGGGAATGGTTGACGACCGCGACAAAAAACTCACGCACGAGCTGAGTGTCATAGGTGCCGACCCGCGCTGTCGGAATTTGCAGCCCATAGCTGAGATGCGGACGGCCCGAAAAATCTAGCGTCACCTGCACTAGAGCCTCATCTAGCGGCGCAAAGAAGTGTCCGAAGCGGACGATGCCTTTTCGATCGCCTAGTGCCTTCGACAACGCCTGCCCTAGGGTAATGCCCACGTCTTCGTTGGTGTGGTGGTCATCAATTTCGATGTCTCCAGTGGCATGAATATCTAGATCGATTAGCCCGTGAGAAGAAATCTGGTGCAGCATATGATCGAGAAACGGAACGCCTGTTTTAGTGCTGCATTGCCCTTGCCCATCTAAATTGAGGCTGACCTGCACATCAGTTTCTCCAGTAGCGCGGTGAACTGAGGCAATCCGCGCCGGAAATTCTAAATTAAGCGGCGAAAATCCGGTAGCTAAAGACTCACGAGTTTGCATGAAGGTGTGGGCAAAGACAGCAAGACCATTTTATTTTAGATTTTGGATTTTAGATTCTAGATTAAATCTAAAATTATCAGAACACTGCGGACACAGCCGTGAGATCAGGCGGAATCACCGATCGCATCACGGAAACTTTGTCGCTCTCAAACTGGGTAGCCATGTCAATGGCGATCGCCTCAAGCTGAACTTCGAGACAGCCAAAGGGCACCATAATTTGAGTTTTGCTTACCAGATTGCCGAAGCCATCCGGGCTAAATTCTGTCAGCCAGTGGGGACCATCCAGCAGAGTACGGCTTTGGCGATCGTGAGTCCATAGCTTTACAGAGATGCGGGCATAGGTGTCTAGAATTTTTACCGTGATATCAATCGTCTGTCCTGAGACCAGCTCTCCGGTGGGCACGTCAAGTTGAGGGGTGGCGATCGATTCAGGTGATTCCAATTCAGTCAGCGCCAATACTGTTGTGGAAGTGGGCGCTGGAGCAGACTGATAATCAGGCTTAGAGTAATCAGATCTAGCGCTAGAGTATTTCCCAGACTGAGGGCGATCGCCCGTGAAAAATGGTTCATCCACAACGATTTCTTGTGCCGCCAGATCCGCATCTAGTCCGATCGCCCGGTCTTGACTACGGCGCACAAACACGCCTGCCTCGACTGCCGAATTAGAACCGTCGATCGCTTCGGGATCGGCCATAGCGCTAAGCCAATCCGCCAAATCTGGATCAGAAGCTAAAGCCTGCAAACGCTCTAAGAAGCGCTCTTGTAAGTTGAGGGCGCGAAAAGCACTGTCTTCTGGAGTCTGGGGCAAGTCGTCTGGCAGGTCGGATGGAGAAGACTGCTTTTGCCAGAGCGGCACCTGTGGCTCTGCTCTCTGCCAATCGATCGCCGGATCTCCTGCTTCATCTACTAGCTCTAGCTGAGGCTGTAGCTTAGAGGGCTGCGCTGCAATTCCTGGCTCTGCAATTTCTGGCTCTGCAATTTCTGGTTCTGCAATTTCTGACGCAACTGCACGATCGCTCCCAGAATCAAACGCAACCTCGTTGGGTTGATGATCTGCGGCATTCTCTGTGTCAGTTTCCGTAGTCGGGTCTATCAGCGTGGGCAATTGGAGCGATCGCCGAGATTCTTTATCAGGATCAGGGACGCGTAGCAACGGCGGCAGAGACGGCTGGGAGGGACGGAACTGCACGGATGGCACTGTCACAGATGGCACTGTTGCAGAGGCAGAAGCAGTCGCAGAAGATGCAGCAGTCGAGGATACAAGAGGCTTCGTAACTGTCTCAGGCTCAGGTTCAGGAAAGTCGTTGGCGATCGCCTCTAGCAGCTCTAGCAGGTCAGTCGTGACGCTAAAAGATTGGACTGCAAGGACGGGAGGCAACTGCCCCTCTGCGGCACCGTAAAGCGCGAGTTCTCCTAGAATGAGGTAGGTTTCTCGATCGGACGGCAGCGCAAGAGAAATGGAAAATTGTAGGGGAAGCGATCGGATAGAGTGAGGCGATTGAGAGTCGAGAACTTGAGGGTCGAGAACTTGAGAGCCGAGAACCTGAGATAGCGGCTGAGTTTCATCGACCAGCATTCGAGAAGTTTGAGGATCAAACAAGCGTACGCGCAGCTTGCCGCCAAAAATGGCTGTTTCTTCTAAAACCTGCTCACCTAGAGCTTGCCCACTCATTTTTATTTGCCCATTGACTCGCCCACTTAGCACAAGCGGCAGACCGCGCTTCACCACATAGGTTTCTTGCTCTAGGGTAATCTGTACAAACGGGGGGCGATCGGCTAGCGTCCCCAACAGTTTTTCCTCATCGGGTTTGCTGATGATAGAAGATTCCGGCTGGGATATTGGCTGGGAGGTTAGCTGAGATTGCAAAAACTCTTCGTTGTGGGCAGACTGTCCTTCTTGGACAGCTTGTGGAACGTCTTGCGGGACAACTTGCGGAACAACTGGTGAAGCTCCGTCGGCAGGGGCAGCTTCAGAAGCAGCGATCGCTGCTTCTGAAGCTGCCCCTGCCGACGGAGCTTCACCAGTTGTTCCG
>CASBQM010000660.1 GCA_949127645.1 Synechococcales cyanobacterium PMM_0036 | reverse complement strand
GATAAAGACGATCGAACTCTCGCTGAAAATGCGCTGCTACCGTTAAATTATCAATTATCAATAAGTTTTCATCATTGCTGTGATTGGCAGCTTCACTCCAGTTCTGGGAGCCTGTAATCACAATATGCCCATCGATAATACCGATTTTATGATGCAAAAGATCGCCTTTAGGAAGCATGGGAATACCCACCGTTGAAATGGGCTTGCGCCATGGATGATTATTGGCTTCGTATCGGCAGCGATCGCTCAGCAGCGCCACACCCATCAGATCCAGCCCCTCGCTATACTCTCTGTAGGCAAACTGCGGCTCGATTAAAGCTTTGATTTGCACACCGCGATCGGCTTCCAAAACATTGCTAAGGTTTTGATCTGAGAACACAAATAGCGCCAAACTGATTGTGTGAGCAGCATGGCTCAAAGCTCTACCAATTAATCCATTGACACTTTTTTGCCAGGGAAGGCGCGATGATGTAGGAGAAAACTGCACAGTGATAGTGGAACCTTTGGCAAGCGAGAATATTTTGGGCGATCGATAGGGTTTATTTAGCCCAAATTTGCTGTCAGGCTTACCGCCTACTCCATCTCCCCACATTAGGTCAAATTCTGCCGCAAAGTGTTTTGCCAGACCGGAGCTAGTGATTTTCAGCAAATGATTGGCATTACCCTGGCTAGCAGGAGATAGGAAGTCGCCATGCACGTCCGACAGCGTGAGATTAGCTGAACCGACGATCACTGTCCGCTGATCAATAACCAAAAACTTATGGTGCATCAGGCTACTCCCCTTCGAGCCATCTGCTGTATCGTCAATTACAGGGATTCCAGCGTTCTTAAAAATCACTAAGGTGTCGCTTTCGGCGATTTCAGCGGCTTCTAGTTTGCCATTCTGATTCTGATCTGCAAGCTGGAAAAACTCCTGATATTTTTGTCGATTGCGGGGTTCCATCGCCGCCACTTCTTGAGGCGTGAAGCTGCTCATAGGGCGACTGTAAGCATTTTCTATAATGACTCGAACTTGGACACCTGTCTTTTGCCGATCGGCTAGAGCTTGTGCCACATGGGGCAGATTGAGTTCATGTACCGCCACTTGAACAGAAGAATGGGCGGTAGCGATCGCCTCAACGACCATTGACTCTAGGTCATCCCCTAGCCGCTGCTGATGACGATAGGGTTCGGTATAGGAAGCAGACTGCGCGTGATTAAAGTAAGCCTGAATGAGTGGATCTTGCGGCAAGGGTGCCGATAGCGTAGGGGAAGCAGGTGCAGGGGCTGAAGACTGTCGCCAGAGGGTAAACCCCAAAAACAGTAGCAGCCCAAGCAGCAGCAAGATCGTGAATCGAACCCAATTGATCGAGAGTAGACGCACAAGACGGTTGGGAGATGCAAAGAACTGACTTCAGTTATGCCCAACATGGCAGAGCAATTAACGCGATCGCCCTGCAATTCTTGATTGTGCTTCTAGCCTACGCAAAGATACTGAGATTTTTGAACAATTTTCCAGAAATTTATCAAGTTTTCATAGAGCTATAAATAAGACTTGATGATTCAAGTTGTTATACTGAGCAAACTGACATTGCAGATGGGCGCTGAGTTTTCTTTATACCAGGTTCTCGTGACGCTCCAGAGCAATTGTAGATTCGGCAACAGCTTAGGGTTCTGAGGCACAAGCTTCTGGGGCTAAGGCTTCTGGGGCTAAAGCTTCTGTAACCGAGACTAGGTAGATCTAAATTTTTACCGACCTACTCTCAATGTTGCCCTCAATCTGAACGTCAATCTGAACGGTCGGAGTTATGCCTGGAGCAGCATATGCGAGATAAAAGCGATCGATATCAAGTTCAAACTGTCCCTACGCGGGTTCCGATTAAGCGGTTAGGAGCCTATTTGGTAGATGCAGGTCTGCTGACGGCTGATCAGATTAATGTCATCCTCAACGATCAGCAAGCTACTGGGATGCGCTTTGGCGAGATTGTGACGGCGCGGGGTTGGGTCAAAGAGCAGACGATTGAGTGGATTGTTCAGAAAGTTGTGGAGCCAGAGCGGCATCAGCCTGTCGCCTCAGCACCATTGGCTCAAGCTTCCGTCAGATCTTCTCCACAGGCGGCTACTTCAACTGCTCAGGCATTTCGTCCTAAAAGTCTTCAGGTGTTGCGGGCAAGTGCGGAAAATTCTGTAGAAAACTCTGGCGAAGTCGAGCCGCTGCAAAAGCAGGCAGAGCTGACTTTGAACACTAGCTTAAATGCTAAAAAATCCTCTGTTCGCCGAGAGTCGCCTATCTCTAAGCCGCTGCCGCCCGTAAAATCGCCCGATGGAGATGTCAATTGGGTGGGGTAGCTGAGTAGTTCGCCTGAACCTAGCTAGGCGTAAATAGCCGTAGCCAGAAGGGCAGCAGCACCAGTAGCAGCACTGAACCGATCGCCAATGTAGTCACCGTCAGATCTCGATCGAGATCATAGGCTTCGGCAATCACCAGCGTGGCGAAGGCGGGAGGCATTGCCATTTGTAAAACGATGACCAGCAAAGGCATCCCCGTTACGCCAAACAGGGGCAGAAGCAAACCCAGCATCAGCGGCACAATCAGCATTTTGATACAGAGGCTAACGGTCGCCTGTCGCACGTTACGCCAGGATCTAATCTGACTCAGCCGCATCCCAATCAAAATTAGGGAAAGCGCAATCACAACCCAGGCGCAGTTTTTTAGCCCATTTTCGATCGCCCCAGAAAAATGAATTAGACGCAAGCATAGCCCCAAGCCGAAGCTCCAGAGAGCCGGGTTTTGTACGAGCGCCTTGAGTAGCGCCCCTTGACTTTGCGCACCTTTGCCGAAATATGCTGCTAGCACCACGCCCAGCCCATAGGCTCCTAGGGTGCTGCCTAAGGTGTCATAAAAGACAGCCCAGCCAAAATATTGGGTACCTGCTAGCGCCAGCGTCACAGGATAGCCCAGGTAGCCCGTGTTGCCTACCATTGCCGCCAACAGAAAGCTGCCCTGTGTCGGCTTGAGCTGCAAATCCGATCGCCCTTGTATCCAAAT
>CASBQM010000659.1 GCA_949127645.1 Synechococcales cyanobacterium PMM_0036 | reverse complement strand
GGATTACATTTCTACGGAAGTAATAGAAGAGGTGAAAAAAGTTGTTACAGCACCAGCTCCAGTATAAGGAGGGTATATGTCGATTTTACAACCTTTAAGGGAAAAAGCCGCTTGGATAGCTTTGGTTGTTATAGAGATCTCAGCTTTTTCAGTCGTTTTCGGTATTTGGCTTCTTTACAAAGTTTTTCTTTATTATCAAATGTCAATGGCGTCACCTGCCGCAAGGGTAGTTGCAGAAGCTAATTTCCAGAGAGGAGGTTTTAATCTTGGGTCAACTCTATTTCAGGTGTTTTTTATAGTTCTTTTAATTTGGGTGATTGCGGCTAATATGATTGCTCGATTTTTGCCAACTCAGGCTTTAGCAGTCAAAAATCAGATTATAAAGTTTCGTGGTACTCCTAAGGAGAATGCGGTCACAGTCAGTGAGAGTAAGTCTATTGTTTCTGTGGCTAAAGAACCTGTTTTTGATATTTCTGGGGATAAGCTGTATAACCAGACACTTCATTATGAAAACTTATCAGCGAGATTCAGGATAGCAGCACTTTTACTTTTAGCGGTGGTGCCGCTGATCATTGTGTTTGGGCTAGCTTATATTTTACAAACTGTTTTGTCGCTTGTTTTGGGATTTATAGTTGGCACAGAAATTGCGAGTTTTATTTGGTTTGTCTCAGGTTTAGCTCTTTTCGTGTATGGCTTGTATTTGCTAGGGAAAATTGTCGGACTTGGCAATCTAAATCTTAAATTATCCAGAATGTCGAAGGCAGGCTTCATTACAGACGATAAGCAAACACCTTGGGCACTTGGTGCAAGACAGCATTCCAGTCGTGAAGAAGAAAAAATCCTTGCTGTTTTGACTCAAATTCAGGTATTAGGTCATCAGGATATCCTTGCACATAATAACTGGTGGGTAATTGATTCCCCTCTACCGCAGGCGTTTACAGTCGGTTCTGATCTGTATATTACTAGTGCAGCCATTTCGCAGGATGATACAACGACTAACAAATACCTGACACCGATCCTAGCTCATGAACTTGGGCATTTGAACAATCTTGATGGTCTGATGCTTCAAGCACTCCGTAATTTTGTTTATCCTGTGGTGCAAGTTCGTATGACTAATCTAAGTCGATTATCGAGTGGTGTATTTAGCAATAAAGATGAGGACACTCGGACTAGTGCTGATGTTGCCGATAGTTTGGATAAGCAGGGCAGAACATTTTTTTATTCGATAATCTTTGGTGGCTTGGGTGCAATCATCTACGCCAGTCAATGGGCAGAATGGTTTAGGCAACGGGATTACCTTGCGGATGATTTCGTCGTGAAAATTGGTCTAGGGCAAGAATTACTTGAATACCTAGAGGAATACAGAAAATATAGCTTTGCTGTACCATTTTCTGCTAGCTGGTCACAATATACGGAACTTCGTATTGATCGCTTGCTATAACAGTACAACAGATAAGGCTCCCGATTAGGAGAGGAGCCAAACCCAGCTTAAAATACAGATCTCCAATTTTCTCTCTCAGTGTTTATTTAGCCACTGAGTGGGGGAGGTGATTTGTATGAAAGTAGTTGATAGAGTGGTTGAATCTCTTTTTATAGGGAACCTTGCCGTAAATCAAGGTTTTACCTATAAGGAAGCTAAGTTAGCGTTCCAAATCTTCAAGATTTTGAAACAAGCTAAAGAGCTAGAGAAACATCTTAATGATCTTAATAGGATCAAAAAGATACTCGACCTAATCAAGTAGCTACTTGATTATACACCTCTCAGCGTCCGTAGACGCTGAGAGAGAGAATTGGGTGACACAAGTAGTCAAAGCACTTCTTCGGAGGTGCTTTTTTATTGCCAGAAACTACCCCTTGACTCCTCCCACAGATTTGCTACAGTTGAAGCATGAAAGATATTAGACCCTATAAAAAACTTCAGATCGTGAACAGACAGGGCAAAGCCTATATCCGAAGAAAGCCTGTCAAAAAAGCTCCAAGGGTAATGGAATCCACCGTAATACAGAACAGACCTGCAATGGGCGGTTTTGCCCATAGAAAGACCGTTAAAACTACCCCACTAAGAACATACGACAACTGGATGATTAGTTTGTTTGGTGAATTATGGGCAAAACGTGTTGCTGTCGGGATCATTGGGGTTATTGTACTTGGTATTGTTATCGGTGCATTTTTGGATAGTAAGGTGGTGTTGCAGATAACCTATGTAGATCCGATCACAAGAATAGAGGCAGAAGTTAAAAAGGTGGTTGAGCCTACTAAGGCAGAAGCTAAGACAGAGCCTAAGGTTTTGGGTGCTAGTACATCGAACATTACAGAGATGATTAAAGCTAAGTTTGGTGAGCATGCTAATAGCATGCTTGCTTGCCTTAAAGGTGAGAATGGCGGTCAGAAGCCTAGAGCTGTCTTTGTAAATAGGAACAAGAGTCAGGACATCGGAATTTTTATGATAAACACGCCTTTACACTGCGGTAAAGTTGGTGAAAAAGATGTAGATACATGTAGAGAGAGATTGAAAGATGCAAAAACCAATATTGATGTTGGATACAAGATATTCAGTGGTCGTGAATATGGTTTTACATCATGGTTAGCACCTACATGCAAGCCGTTTTATGTGATCAAGACTAAATAAGAACCTTTAAAACTGAAGATTGAAAGCTGTAGTTGTGGATATATACACCATAATTTAAACAAGAATACGCAGTCCAGTTTGACCGACCTATTCTAGAGTAGGT
>CASBQM010000658.1 GCA_949127645.1 Synechococcales cyanobacterium PMM_0036 | reverse complement strand
GATCATTTGCGACGTGATGATGCCTCAGATGGATGGCTATTCGCTCGTGGAACACGTTAGGAAAAATCCTCGCACAAACTGGATTCCGGTGCTGTTTCTTTCTGCTAAAGGGCAGAGTCAGGATCGAGTCAAGGGCTTAAACACGGGCGCAGACGTGTATATGGTGAAGCCGTTTGAGCCAGAGGAGCTGGTGGCGCAGGTAGAATCTTCTCTGAAGCAAGCCTCTCGTCTAATTCAGCGTCAAGACAAAGGCAGCGAAAGTAGCTCACCTAAGATTCAGGTGCCGTTTGACGTTGAGCTAACGCCAACCGAGCTACGGGTCGTGCAATTTGTGGCGCGAGGCATGGCAAACCGCGAGATTGCCGATGAGCTAAACGTGAGCCAGCGGACGATCGAAAGTCATGTCAGCAATATGTTGGGCAAAACTGGCTTGCACAACCGCACAGAGCTAGCGCGCTGGGCGATCGAAAACAGTATGGCGTAATGGCGATCGCATCAGGGCTTGTAGCACTAGGATTTGCAGCCTTAGAACTTGCAGCAGCAGGAGCTTCAGGAACAGAGACTCCAGGAACGTTTGAGAAAACCAGTTTCGACTGGCAGCTTCATCAACTTCAGCAGCAGTTTGGCGAATGGGTGCAGCGGCTGCTATCCAATGACTCCAATGCGCCTGATCAAAACTGGCAACTTCCAGAATCGCTGCTTAACGGTTTGTTTTGGCTAATTGTCGTGGGGCTAACGGGTTTTTTAGGGTGGCAGCTTTACCGATTGCTGAGTCCTTATTGGGCAGCATCCTGGCGATCGCGTCAAAATCTCCGCCCTGTGGCTGCATCTTCTACCGAAACGCTGCCCGTTGCCGAATGGCTCCAGCGATCGCGTCAAGCCCAGCAGCAGGGAAACTACCGTGAAGCCTGTCGTGCGCTCTACCTGGCAATGCTGCAACGGCTCAACGACCAGAATTTAATTGCCCAACAGCCCAGCCTTACTGATGGCGAATACGCCACTCTTCTACACACCCTGAGCACGCTCGATCGCCCTCAACCCTATCACCTGCTGCTCCGCACTCACGAAAGCCTTCACTTTAGCCAAGCCACCATCTCGGCTGAAACCTGCGATCGCTGCTGGCAAGCCTACCGAGAGATCGATCCCAACGAAGGCGCGATCGCATAACCCCTTAGACCGCAGACCTGCTCATGAATTTCAAAAATCGTCGATGGCTGGGCGCGATCGCTTTACTGACTCTCATGCTGCTCAGCCTCTTTGCCGCACCTGCCGCCGACCTGCGCCAAGGCTCCACCTACAGCCGATCGCCCGATGGCTATGGAGCCTGGTTTGCCTATATGCAGACTCAGGGTAAGCCAATTCAGCGCTGGCAAAAGTCGGTCGATCGCCTGTTTGAGGCTGATGAACCGCCCGTGCCCCCTGCTACTGAGATTAGCGCTAAGACGAGCGATCGCCTCCTCTCCTCTGCGCCTCAGATCCCCATTACTCTTATTCAAATCGACAACGGCAGCAGTTGGTCAACAGCCGAAAATCCCGATTGGATTAAGCAGGGCAATGTGTTGGTGCTGTTAGGAACCAAAACGCCCGTGAGCAAAGCACCGTTTCGCTCCAGCTTGTCTAGTCCTGTGGGCAATGTCAAGGTCGAAACCAGTCAGCGGTATAGGTCGTCAAGGCAACGAGCCTCAGAACCGCGATTACCGGGGCAAGATGCTTCCCCAATCCAGCCGATACTCCGCGATGACTATGGTGCAGTTGTTTGGGAAGAGGCGATCGGCAAAGGTTACATTATTCACGCCTCTACTCCTTTTTTGGCGGCTAACGCCTATCAAGGTGAGCCAGGGAATTTTAAGTTTTTAGCAAAGCTCGTCACCGATTTCGGGCATCCTATTTGGGTAGATGAATACATTCACGGATACAAAGATCCCGATCCAGTCACTCAAGGTAAATCTCCCAGCCTCCTAGGGTATCTCGCCAAAACACCGCTGTTAATTGTAGGCGCACAAATCTTCGTCTTACTACTCACCCTAATCTGGGGGCAAAACCGCCGACTGGGTGCGCCCAAAAAGCTGATTGAGCCACTAGAGAACAACAGCACTGCCTATATACACGCCATGGCAGGCGTACTGCAAAAGGCAAACAGCAGCGGCTTTGTAGTGGAAACGATCGCCAAAGCCGAACAAATTCAGCTTCAGCGATCGCTGGGCTTAGGCACAGCCCTGCTAGACCCGCAGGTTGTGAGCGCCGCCTGGCAACAGCAAACCGGACAACCCGCCGCCCAGCTTCAGGAAATTTTTGATCTAGCAAAGCGCGATCGCCGTCCCACAGACTCAGAGTTGCTCACCTGGCTAAAAAGCATCCAGACCGCCCGTCAGCGCATCGAAAGATAATCTTCCACCCCTACTCTTCTCCTCGTGAACGACTCCTCCACCCTCTTTATCCACCTCTCAAAGACCCTTAGCCAGATCATCGTCGGTCAGCCGGATCTTGTGCGTGATCTGATGGTAGCGCTGCTCTCTGGCGGACACGTGATTCTAGAAGGCGTACCCGGAACAGGCAAAACTCTTACCGTTAAGGCGCTAGCGCAACTCCTGCAAGCGGATTTTCGGCGGATTCAGCTCACGCCCGACGTGCTGCCCTCCGACATTTTGGGCACCAACATTTTCGACTTCAACACCCGCAACTTTACCCTCAAGCCCGGGCCCGTCTTCACCCAAATCCTGCTTGCCGACGAAATTAACCGCACCCCACCCAAAACCCAGGCGGCGCTCTTAGAAGCCATGGAAGAGCAGCAGGTAACGCTAGACGGCGAGAGTATGCCCCTACCTGACCTGTTCTGGGTCATCGCCACACAAAACTCCCTGGAATTTGAAGGCACCTATCCCCTACCCGAAGCCCAGCTCGATCGCTTCCTGTTTAAGCTAATCGTAGACTACCCCGATGCCACAGCCGAGCGGCAAATGCTGCTCAACGCCCAAGCCGGACAACAAACCAAGCGGCTAGATCTCAAGAATCTGAAGCCGATCGCCACCGTTGAGCAAATCCTCGCCGCCCGTCGCGCCATCCGATCAATCGAAATCTCCGAGCCGCTGCTCGACTACCTGCTGGCTCTCGTACACAAAACCCGACAACATCCCGATCTGGCGCTAGGTGCCTCTCCTCGCTCGGCAGTCGCATGGCTGCAAGCTAGCAAAGCCCACGCATGGCTCAACGATCGAAGTTTTGTTACTCCTGATGACGTGAAGGCGATCGCACCGCCTCTCTTGCGCCACCGCCTAATCTTGCGTCCTGAAGCTCAGCTAGATGGACTGAAGACAGATAATGTTATCGCCTCTCTGCTAAATCAAGTGCCCGTACCTCGATAGGGAATAGT
>CASBQM010000657.1 GCA_949127645.1 Synechococcales cyanobacterium PMM_0036 | reverse complement strand
TTTATAGCCGATCCAGACCGCCGGGAACCAGACCACCAGCCACGCAATGGAGTACCAGTGCGGAACCTCACCTTTGCTCCAATTAAAGATGGTCGCCACCCGTTTTCACGGGAAAAATCCAAAATAATTTGTAACAATTATTTGACTTTTTAAACTGATGGTAAAAATCATTAGTCCCGTAGAAATAATGATCACTTTAGAAATCAATGTGCAATTAAACACACTAATTACTTTCTTTTTAATCGCCACTCACCGTTGGCCGGTGAGTGGCACATAATCTACATTTCGTCCCCCTCCTCCATATCCTGAGTCTCGACTTCAGACGGCTCCACCCGTTTCCTAGCCCCAGGTCTCGGAATAGTAACACGAGCTCGCACGATCGACTTCCGTGGAGCGGCGGTACCCGGACTTTTCTTCTCATCCGATGATGAAATGTTAATCACCATCGAATCCACTTTCCCAGTTGGTTTACCGCGACCAACCACCTCATCAGCCTTCCGCTTGCGAGTCGGGACCGGAACCGCCGGAGATTCGTCCACCGTACTGTCCCTCGAAACCGCACGCGACTTCCGCGCAACCCGAAGTGGCGACCCGATCCCGGTCGGCAGATCCGTCCCTCGCTTCTTCTTCTTTGGATCCGGTCCAGAGGGCGGGCTCGAGGTGCGCTTCCGCAAAATAGATGACTGCCGGCTCCGTTGGACCTTAGGACCCTTCCGTATGTCGGCCACAGAAGTCAATCGCTCCTCGTCCGAATCAGTTACCTCCTCGTACGGAGGAATCTTTAACGAGACATAGCGCACCTTCAAACCCGCAGCAACCGTCTTGTCCCGTTCCTCCTTACTATGTTCCGCTTGCTCATCCACGCATGTCTTGCAATGTCGACAATACCAATTTGTGTGATGGATCTCACAATGGGCAAACACCCTCACCCTATCTCGATCAGTGCGTCTACAATCGCACATCACAAAGGCACCCTTCACTGAGCAAACACGCTTCTTGGCGGACTTCAGTGGTGCCGACCGAGCACACATCCGACACACCACACAAATCCGATGTGTACCATGTACATTACATGGAAGAAAAGTAGCCAACTGCTGATCCGCGGTCCCACAATTACAATACACATGACGATCCATCCCCTCGCATGCCTGTTTCGCAGCAGGGATTTCATCACTGTGCGGTTGACGAGTCCTCTTTCCACTCTTCGTCCTCGAAACCGGTTTCACCATTGGGATTTCGTCACTCTGTGGCTGGCGGTTCTTTCCTCCAGCCACCTTTTGCCGCGATTCCGCTAGTTTTCTCGCCAGGGTGGTCATTTCCACCACCTGCACCGACGTCAATGGCTTCTGGGAATCAGACTTCGGATTCTTCAGCGGCGTAGCCTGCTTCCGGCGTCCACCAACAGTGGGAGCTTTTAACTCAACACTGCCCTCATTGTTCGAATCGTTGCCCGCCCCATCCACCGTCTCTGATGCCACACGCGCTTTCTTCGAGGCTGGGGACAAAACCAGATCCGGTTCACTCTCGTCCGAATCCGAATCCACAATCTCGGTCTTCTTCTTCCCACGTCCCTTCTTCGGCCAAGTAAACGAAGCATTGTCACTGCCAATGGACTCCGTATCCGCCCTGTTCACACTAACTTCCCGCTGCAACGCCGACGCAGCTATCATGTTAATCCGTGCCGTTTTCGTTCGACTACGCAACTCCGCCATTCGCTCATGGAATTTCACTTCGCACTCCACAAGCACCACATTTTCGTCATGAAAAGTGTTATTGTCATCATTCGCCGGCTTGTATTCAAAATCAAGACGACCAACTTTATCATCGCCCTTACGATAGCGGACCATACGACAATACACGGCCGCCATATCGTAAACGTCGCCTCCATCAAAGTTGTCAATTCCAGTCGAATCGGCCAAATGAAGGTACAAAGATTCCAATCGCGCAACTTCAAACTCCGACGATCCAATGTAATTCTCCATCCGCGCCCTGGCCACCCAACACTCAGCCAGATCCATGAAGGGCCGAGACATTTCATACGTCGGCACAAGGAGATTCAAGAACCGCGCCATTTCCGCGGTCGATTCTCGCATCGGCAACGACGGCAACCGAATCGCCGGTACCGTTTCCTTCTCCAATCTGGTCCGAAACGTAAGAGCAACCCATCCAATCATCGCACAAAGCCGTTTATCAAAAGGAATCAAATCCCCATAAACCGCCCGGTGCAGTGCGTACACCAACTGCGGGAGGGCGATGAACATCATCCCAACTTCAGTTGCGTTAAAGATTAATGCAAACTCAGACTTACTCGCGTCCACCACTCCTTCAACAACTTCCGCAATGTAATGTGGGTACTTCATTCCCCAGCAAAACATGTGCAACAATCCCCGTTGATCTGGCCAATTTTTCGACTCCGTCCTGGGTGATGGCTTCAACAATTCCGACATCAGGACTGTGAACCGTTCGCACTGAATCATGAACAGACGACACGTCCACACCCCGAAAAACGGAAGAATGCTCGTTAATGCCACTGGATAGCAGTTCCCATTGGTCTCCAATTGATTAATGACAAACAGCTCCTTTTCAATCGTGAACTGGATTATGAGCCGCGTTTGCTTCTCATAAAACTCCCAGTTTGATTCCTGATCCTGCACTTCGTTTTCATTCGCAGGAAGCGGAGGGGGATCCCGTCGATTAATGAAATCACTCGCCTTCCCTGTCTTAAACTTCCTCACTAATCCGTACAAAATCGACTGCTTCTTATCCTGGTACACCCACGGCGACCCTGGCAACTGATCAAGTTCCACCAACAACTTCGATTTATTCGAACGTCGTACCGGCAGACTATCACGCACTTTACACCAGTCGTGATGGAGGGTGCCTTCCACAACAGACTTATCCACCCAGAAACCCGGTGGCAGTTTCCGTCCTTCAAAAACATCATCTCTAGCCGAAACGGGAGGTGCCGATTTCGACACCTCCATTTCCGACACTTCGTTAGCACCAGAAATGTGATCACGAGCCCTCCGCCTCGTCTGCGGGGTCGCTTCCTCCGGAGATAGAACTCGCTTCGCAGATCCGCCACGAGACTCCGGAAGCGGTTCTGCAGTCTCGTTACTGTCGTCCGCCTGAAACACATCACCCGCTCCGGACTCCACAACCATCACCTGCTGCTGCGTTTTCGCCTTCCGAGGCGCTGGCTTAGGTGGACCCGCCGCCACTTTAGGAGCGACCGGTAAAGAATCCAATGACAATTCTTCGTCCTTCAGAAGAACTCCTGGATTCAGACGCAGACCCATGGCTGCTTGCACCTGCCAAGGAGTCACAGGGCCACTCAAATCTTCTTCGTATCCCAAGTGAGCAACCTGCTCTTCCACAAACGCAGCCCGTGCTTTCGTATGACGTTCTTCTTCCGCGAAACTGACAGGTTGATCCCCCCTTGGGCGATCTGGACTCACTATTCGTTCCAAATTAACCGTCCCAGTCCATAACGCCACCGACAATCCCCGACTGATCAGATCCCAATCCTGGCCATACAGGATCAGATACCGATTCATCAATTTGTCGGGAATCCGTAAACCAGATCCGGCGCCCAACCCTCTGGCCTGAATGACAGACTGGATCGAATCTGCCGACACCAACCTTTCCGAATCTGTGCCCCACTGTGTACTCCCATCCACACAGCGCACCGTACGCTGGGGAGCACTCCGAATGGAAACTTCACTCATTGTGATTTCCGTTTGCGACGCTGACTCCTCACGTCCCACAACACGAACCACAGGTTCCACCATGTGAACCACCACTTGCGGAAC
Organism: Synechococcales cyanobacterium PMM_0036; assembly: GCA_949127645.1. Classification (GTDB taxonomy): domain Bacteria; phylum Cyanobacteriota; class Cyanobacteriia; order Elainellales; family Elainellaceae; genus Drouetiella. The sequence goes on along the minus strand of CASBQM010000657.1, from coordinate 1,208 downwards.
CAGTTCCGACTCAAAATCCGTCTGAGTTCCTCTCTCATCCGTCTTCTCGTCCACCACAATGCGCAACGGGTGTGCGTCAACATCGTCGTACTCTTCATCGACCAAAGCAGACAACGGTGGAGCACCAACCGACCGCTCGCCCACAAGTTCCTTCTCAACTTCCGGACCCACCATTGGTGACGCATAGCCACCCTCTGGCGAAATATCTTCCTCCGATGATTCCAAACCCCGGGCCAGTTCCGGATCCGGAATTGGTTCATCCGGTTTCACACCCGACTCGACCACAGTCGAGTCAATTTCCATATCGGTCAAATCCCGGTCATCATCTTCCACACTATAATCCGCTTCACTCTGAACGCTCTCCTTCTCGTCCCTATCGTTCTCGAAAACTTCACGATTGTCGCCTTCGTCAGCCATGCTGTTTATTTCACCAGCACGTGAGAGGCAATCAATCAATCCACCACAAAGCGAGACAGAAAACCAACCAGGAAATGAAAATTTCGCAAATTTTGACAAAAATTTGACTCCCAAATCCCGAATCCGCCCCCAAAAAGAAACAGAGTGACCAATCCGCGTTGCCAATCTATCGATGAATGAAGAAAATCAGCGCAACCGTGGCGGAAATGGCGAAGAAATCGTTCCGTTTCCACATGAAGTTGCCAGTCCGGATAGTGCAGATTTCCCAAACTTCCTCCTTCAAACAACCTGAAAGAAGATCAAAAACATCTCCCAGACGACAAATCCAGAACAAGATGACAAAAGTCCACAAAATTTTGGAATCCATCGAAAACCCAAAAGAAAGAAAACCCAAAAACGCAACAAGTGAGAAATCAGAAGTAATTTACTCCTCTCCAACTCAGCCCAGCACGAGATCGTAGCCCCGCCCCCGTCACTGAACCGTTATTGCTGATTGGCCAAACCAATCACGTGATCGTCAGCTGATGACCCAATTAATTTTCACGCGACAGAGGGCGCCAGCAATAACCCGCCAGAACAGTTTCGAAGCGAAGTTTCATTATCCAATCCCCAAAACGCCAACTTTTCCGAAAATTTTCCCCCGGTCTCGAACAAAATCTTCAATCAAAACCTCAGAACCCGAACTTTATAATGAAATAAAGTCAATATCCCAATAATTAATGGTTACACCGCAGTAAAAGCGAAGGTAACCCAACGAATACACAAATGCGCCGAAACGGCGATATGACTCA
>CASBQM010000656.1 GCA_949127645.1 Synechococcales cyanobacterium PMM_0036 | reverse complement strand
GATTCAAAGTGAGAAAATGTCGGCACTGGGGCAGCTTGTGGCTGGGGTCGCTCACGAAATTAACAATCCCGTCGGCTTTATTTCTGGCAATCTCAGTCACGCCATCGAATACACCCAAAACTTGCTTAACCTTGTCCGTCTTTATCAGACGCACTACCCTAACCCGGTGGCTGAAATTCAGGATGAGATGGCGGCGATCGAGTTTCCCTTTCTCGTTGAGGATTTGCCCAAATTAGTTAGCTCCATGCGGGTCGGAGCCGATCGCATTCAGGGCATCGTCGCTTCGCTACGCACTTTCTCTCGTATGGATGAATCCGACATGAAATCAGTCGATATTCACGACGGCATTGACAGCACGCTGATGATTTTGCAGAGTCGCCTCAAGCCCAGCCCTACCCGACCTGCGATCGAAATCATCAAAACCTACGGCGCTCTGCCCATGGTGGAATGCTATGCGGGACAGCTCAACCAGGTGTTTATGAATCTCTTGACCAATGCGATCGATGCTTTAGAAGAGGCGATCGCCCCTAAGTTTTGCTCAGATCGGGATTTAGAAAGCTTCACCCCGACTATTCATATTCAAACTGAGCTGGTTCAAACTGGGCTGGTTCAAACTGGGCTGGTTCAAACTGAGCTGACGGACAGTCAAAAACCTCGTCAAAAAATCCGCATTCGCATTGCTGACAACGGCATGGGCATGACGGAAAAAGTTCGCAATCGTCTCTTTGATCCCTTTTTTACCACAAAGCCCGTGGGCAAAGGCACAGGCATGGGGCTTTCGATCAGTTATCAAATTGTGACAGAGCGGCATGGCGGCACGTTGCAATGTGTCTCTGCTCCTGGCAAAGGTGCCGAATTTAGGGTCGAGATTCCGGCACGGCAAATGGGATAATGCGTCTTGAATAAACGCGAGTCAACCTAGGCTGTCTTGTGCTACTCTACTCCCCATCACGTTGGGTCAAAGCCCATTGGGTAAAGCACGTTTGGTCAAAGGATAAGCCAATGTCAAAACTGAAAATCGGTCTACTGTTTGGGGGTTGTTCTGGAGAACATGAGGTGTCGATTAGTTCTGCCAAGGCGATCGCAAAAGCTTTAGCAACTCATGGCGACCGATATGAGTTGATGCCGATCTACATTCAAAAAGACGGACATTGGCAGATGGGTGAAGTCGCTCAGCGGGTGCTAAGCCTATCCCCGCAGCCTTTAGACTCGCAGCCTTTAGACTCGCAGCCTTTAGACTCACAGTTCTTAGAATCGCGGCTAGAGTCCGGCAACCTGGAGGAAGGGGCGATCGCTGTGCAAGATTTCGCTGTGCAAGATTTCCCCCTGCAAGATTTCGCTCTGCCAAACCCTGTCCTGCCAAACCCTGTCCTGCCAAACCCTGTCCTGCCAAACCTTGAAGGCATTTCTCAACGGCTACAGCGCTGGCAGCCCCCCGTACAGGTAGCAGAAGTAGATGTCTGGTTTCCTATTTTGCATGGTCCTAACGGCGAAGATGGCACAGTCCAAGGACTGCTAAAGCTGATGCAGCAACCGTTTGTTGGGTCGGGCGTTTTAGGCTCGGCGCTAGGAATGGACAAAATTGCGATGAAAATGGCGTTTGCTCAAGCCGGATTGGCGCAGGTGAAATATATTGCGGTCAATCGATCGCAGGTGCGGTCAGAGGGCAACCGATTTCCTCAACTGTGCGACCAGATTGAAGCAGAGCTAGGCTATCCCTGTTTCGTTAAGCCCGCCAACTTAGGTTCCTCGGTGGGGATTGCCAAAGTGCAGACACGATCGCAGCTCGAAGCCGCTTTGCAGAATGCCGCTAGCTACGATCGACGTATCATTGTCGAAGCCGGGGTAAAGGCGCGCGAGGTCGAATGTGCGGTGTTGGGCAATGACTTTCCTCAGGCTTCTGTCGTGGGCGAAATCACTTATGACAGCGACTTTTATGACTATGAGACCAAATACACCGCAGGAAAAGCGGGACTGCAAATCCCGTCTCCGTTGCCCTCTTCTGTCACTGCTCAGATTCAAGATATGTCGCTACGTGCTTTTGAAGCAGTAGATGCCGCCGGAATTTCTAGAGTCGATTTCTTCTACGTCGAAGAAACGGGCGAAGTGCTGATCAACGAAATCAACACAATGCCGGGTTTCACGGCTACCAGTATGTATCCGATGCTATGGCAAGCTAGCGGCATAGACTTTCCAGAATTAGTCGATCGCCTGATTCAGCTAGCGATCGAGCGATTCAGCGCCAAATAGTTTTTTCAGATTTTTTGCCCGTCGGTTTTTTGCCCGCTAATTTTTTGCCCGTACCTAAGTTCTAGTCACTGCCGTTAGAACCGCATAGAATGAGTACAAGCATCTTTACCTAAAGATCCGACCACAGCTCTGGCATAGCGGGGTTAAGGTATGAGCAATCAGGCGGTCCGGCAGCATCACAATGATCCTCGTCGCCATCGACACAGCTCTTCAAAAGTTCGGAACTCAGCCGTGGAGTCCACCAGACAAAAAGTGGCTGAATCCCACAAGAGATCGACAGGGCACCTGACGGGGCAGGATAGACAATCCGGATTCGTCCGATTTCTCCGACGCTACCCCTTGGCGCTGCTACTGGTGGCATGGGTTATATTCATGCTGCTGGCTGGCGTAGCAATCATGGATATGACCAGCTTGGGGGCGGCTGAACCGCCGATCATGCCCACTAATGCGTCCGCCAATGCGCCTGACCTGTTGGCACAGCCCTCAGAAGCCCCTCTTTTACAGGCTCCGCTCATTCAAGCGACTCCTGAACCATCGCCAAGACACGATTTACCGCTGCTCTCACTAGGGGCAGTTGCCTTGAGCTGCGCCCTTGGCTGCCTGATCATTCTGCAAGTTCTAAAACCACGCCGTCTGCCTGAGCGATCGCATTCATTAGCATCTTCAAAGTCTGTGCCTTCAAAGTCCATGCTTTCAAAGTCCGTGCCTTCAAAATCCTCGTCTCAGCGACCTCAGGCTTCAGACACGAAAACAGACTCCAGATTTCAGCACGCTGTGCCCGCTCAGCCTCCCAGGGCATCGGCTATTGTTCCATCCGTGGTCCCGTCTCATATTAGCCAGCCGCTAGATTGGGAAGAACCTAGCATTGCAGACCACCTAGATATACGCCAGAAGCGACCTCTCTCACACTGGCTATAGATTCATGTGAACTTCCCCGTAACCTAAGCCTCGCCCGAAGTCTCGTCGCTGTGACCTGGGGATGAATTGTAGAGTGCATCAAGCCTCTCTCTCGCATCCTCTACCGTCATAGAGCGCATAACTAGAAATGGCTCGTCAACAATATTGCCATGGTCATCTAGCAGTTCCGGATGGGGTACTGACCTCACGCGGCTCTGACGCACCATGGGCTGAGTGCTAGAGCTAGGCGTAAAACTGCCCTTAGTAGTTGGCGGACGCTGCGATTCGATGCCCAAGGTCACGAGATTACGAATCAGATTACCTACCGCCAGAAAAGCCAAAATTGTGAATGCAAGAATGTAAATTAAAGCAACATAGGTCTTCCT